>NZ_JARBCJ010000120.1:0-10642 GCF_028803055.1 Mumia sp. | reverse complement strand
GGCTACGCCGACCACGCCCATCTCGTGCACGAGTTCCGGACGCTGTCGGGGACCACTCCGACGGGGTGGGTCGAGGAGGAGCGCCGAAACCTCCAAGCGGGAGGGCACCGCAACGGAGCATCGTGAGGTCCATGAGCACCGTTGAGAACCAGAACCAGAACCAGGACCAGAACCGCACGGCCGAGCCGCCGGCCCCCACCGTGTGGCCCGCGCTCGCCGCCCGCGACGCACTGGCGATGATCGACTTCCTCGAGCGCGCCTTCGGCTTCCGGCCCGTCGTCGTGATGGCGGAGGACGGGTTCGTGCAGCACGCCGAGCTCGCGTGGCCGGAGGGCGGCGGGATCATGATGGGCTCGGAGAAGCACGAAGGGAACTGGCAGCAGAAGCCCGGGACCTTCGGGGCGTACGTGGTGTGCTCCGACCCCGACGCCCTCTACGACCGGGCCAAGGCGGCAGGAGCGACGATCACGATGGAGCCGACGACGACCGACTACGGGAGCCGCGACTTCATCGCCGAGGACCCCGAGGGCAACTCGTGGTCGTTCGGCACGTATCGCGGGGAGCCGCACTGAGCACGAGACGACAGGCAGACGGCCGTCTCGGGTGCCGGTGACAGGACTCGAACCTGCACGTCTTGCGACACAGGAACCTAAATCCTGCGTGTCTACCAGTTCCACCACACCGGCCCGCCGGACAGTCTAGGCGGCGACCACCGCCGTACGGCTCAGGCCAGGTCGAGCTGACGGATCAGGCGCTCGACGTGACCGGTCGCCTTGATGTTGTACTGCGCGACCTCGATCTTGCCCTCCTCGTCCACGACGAACGTGGAGCGGATGACGCCCTCGATGACCTTCCCGTACAGCTTCTTCTCGCCGAAGGCGCCCCAGGCGCGGAGCACGCTGCGGTCGGGGTCGGACAGGAGCGTGATGTCGAGACCCTCCTTCTCGCGGAAGGAGGCCAGCTTGTCGGTGTTGTCCGGAGAGATGGCCAGCACGGTGTATCCCGACGCGTCGAACGTCTCACGCTCGGCGGTGAAGTCGCACGCCTCGCGGGTGCACCCCGGCGTCATCGCGGCGGGATAGAAGTAGACGATGACCTTCCCGCCGCGCAGGTCGGAGAGCGTGACCTCCTTGCCGTGGTCGTCGAGGAGCGTGAAGTCGGGCGCCTGATCACCTGGCTGCAGTCGCGTGGTCATGGTCCTATCCTTGCGTATCGGTACGGTGGTCACGACAGGTGACCGCGCCGAGCGAGGAGACAACGTGACGAACGATTTCAGGCCGGATGTCCCGACGACCATCACGGGCACACCTGACCAGCTCGTCACCCAGATCGACGAGGTTCGCAACCGTCTTGCCTCCAACGTCGACCAGCTCGTCTACCGTGCGAGCCCCAAGACGGTGGCACGACGCGGCCTCGCCGACGTCAAGGCCAGGTTCGTCACCCCTTCGGGCGAGCCGCGGATGGAGACCATCGTCCCGGTGGTGGGTGGCCTCGTCGCCTTCATCGGTCTCGTCGTCGTGATCCGCAAGATCGTGAGCGACTGAATGACCGACGGGCTTCCGATCCGGATGCTCCACGACCGCCTCCTGGTGTCGGTCGACCCGGACGACGGTGACCGCCGCTCGTCCGGCGGCATCGTGATCCCGGCCACCGCGCAGCTGGGCCGCCGGCTGTCGTGGGCCCGGGTCGAGGCCGTCGGCAGCACCGTCCGGACCGTCCAGGTCGGCGACCGGGTGCTCTTCGACCCCGACGAGCGGGCCGAGGTCGAGGTGCGCGGCAGGGACTACATCCTCCTGCGTGAGCGCGATCTGCACGCGGTCGCGGCCGAGCGGATCGACCACGACCAGACCGGGCTCTACCTGTAGGCCCCTGATGGTCAGCGGACAGGGTTTCCTGGATCGCATCAGCGGTGACGATGCGCGCGGTGTCCCGATGCCGGTGTCGTTGCACACCCGGGCGCAATGGGTGCGCGCGCAGATGACCAGCATCGTCCAGATCTCGGTCGGTGCGGCGCTGGCCTGGGTGATCGCGCACGACCTGGTCGGCCACCAGCAGCCGTTCTTCGCCCCCGTCGCCGCGATCCTCGTGATCTTCGCGGGCACCGGCGGGCGGCGGCGGATCACCGTCGAGCTCTTCATCGGCGTCTCGGTCGGCGTCCTCATCGGAGAGAGTCTCATCTCGGTGATCGGCCGCGGGTGGTGGCAGCTCGGCGTCATCGTCGCGCTGGCCGCGACCGCCGCGACGTTCCTCGGTCTGCGCGGTCTCGCCCGGAACCAGGCCGCGACCTCGGCCAGCCTGCTTGCCGCCATCGTCCCCGTGATGCCCGGCAACCCCGCCGTCGCGCGCTTCGTCGACGCCGTGATCGGCGGCCTCGTCGGGCTCGCCATGGCGCTGCTCATCCCCGGCAACCCGGTCCGACGTGTCAACCGTGGCATGCAGCCGGTGCTGACGACGCTCGGTCAGGCGCTGCGTCGCATCGAACTGGCCCTGCGCCTGGAGGACGCCGGTCCCGCGTGGACGGCGCTGCAGCAGGTTCGCGGCCTGCAGCCGGCGATCGAGAGCCTCACGACGACCGTCTCCAACGCCGATGAGATCGCCCGCTACTCGCCGTTGCGGTGGCGACAGCGCGGCCACGTCGAGCGGTACGTGGTCGCGGTCCGCGACGTCGACAACGCGATCCGCGACACGCGCGTCCTCGCACGGCGGGTGCACACCATGCTGCGCCGTGGCGAGCACTCCTTCACCGGCATGCCCGAGGCCGTCCGGCTGCTGCGGGAGGCGGTCGAGGTCTTCGCCGACGACATCGCGGAGAAGGACGCGTACGACGAGGCGCGTCGCCAGCTCATCGAGGCGGCCAGGATGGCGACCAAGGCGCTGCCCGAGGCCGCCACGATCAACGACGCCGCGGTCGTCGCGCAGGTCCGCTCGATCGCCTCGGACCTCCTCTATGCCACCGGATGGACGGTGGCCCAGGTCGACCGAGCCTTGGCGACCGGGCGCTGATCAGAACACCGGTGACGCGAGGCCGAGACTGTCGATCTGCGAGCGCAGGGTCGCTGCGGATGAGCGGAGTCCTGCCAGGTCGGTCTCGTCGAGGGGCAGCTCCGCCGGGCCTGCGACGCCGCTTGCGCTGACGACGCAGGGGGCGGAGAGGCAGACGTCGTCGATGCCGTACTGCCCGGTGAAGAGGGTGGAGACCGGAAGGAACCGGTGCTCGTCGCGCAGCACGGCCGACATGATGTCTGCGGCAGCGAGACCGATGGCGAAGTTGGTCGCCCCCTTGCCTTCGATCACCTTGTACGCGGAGCGGGCGACGGTCTCGCGGATCGCGGCGTACTCGGAGGGGTCGAGCGAATGGCCCTCGAGGTCGTACTCGGCGATCGGGACGCCGCCGATGTTGGCCGACGACCACAAGACGATCTCGGAGTCGCCGTGCTCACCGGCGACGGCAGCGTGGACGCTCCGCGGAGACACGGCGAGGCGCCGCGACAGCAGGTAGCGCAGCCGTGCGGTGTCGAGGACGGTGCCGGACCCGAAGACCCGACCGGGCGGGAGGTCGAGGAAGCCGATCGCCGCGTAGGTCAGCACGTCACAGGGGTTGGTGACCAGCACGTAGACCGCGTCGGGCGCGACCTCGCGCACGGCGCCGAGGACGTCGCGCGTGATGCCGACGTTGACCCCTGCGAGGTCGAGCCGGGTCTGCCCGGGCTTCTGCCGGGCTCCTGCGGTCATCACCACCAGGTCTGCGCCGGCGCACGCGGCTGGGTCGTCGCTCCCGACGATGGTCGTCGGCGACGCGAACGCGGCACCGTCGTTGAGGTCGTGCGCCTGCGCCTCGACGAGCGTGGACGCGATGTCGTACAGCACGATCTCTCCGGCCAGCCCCCGCAGCAGCGCGGCGTACGCGACGGTGCTGCCCACCGAGCCCGCGCCGCACACCGCGATCTTGGCGCCCCTCCTGGACGTGCGCGGGCCGGCGGGAGGCCCGGGTCGTTCGTCGGCCATCGGCCCTCCTCGTACGGCTGCTGGAGCATGTCGTCGCCGCCCCGAGTTTCTCACTGAGAGGGTGCGACCGCGCGATCGGTACTACTCTCTCGGGCATGGCGATGGTGGTGACGTTCGGTGGACCGTTGGAGTACGCCAACCAGGTGTGGAGCGACGTCGAGCCCGACCAGGACGGCTACGTGCTGATCCTCGGTGGCGCGGCCGCGGGCCAGGAGGCGTGGTACGTCGTGGATCCGGAGGCGGAGCTGATCCCGACCGACCAGGGTGACGCGATGCCCGCGGAGTACGCGGGGGAGCGGAAGCCGGAGAGCTAGCTGTAGCTAGACGTCGTCGCCCGTACGCGGGCGTCCTCCGCGGCTCAGGTCCCCACGATGGCGTCCTGGAGCTGGAGCACACGATCTCGCTGCCGAGCGTGCAGCTCCGGGTCGTCGATCTCCTCCCTCGCCACGACCGTGAGCAGCGCTGCGGTGTCGAGCTCGTAGACGTCCAGGAGCGCCCGATCGGCCGGTGACCACTCTGTGCGTCCATAGCCGGCAAGGAACTCCTCGTCGAGGTAGCCGTAGGCGCGGATGCGGCCGAGTTCCAGAAGAGGGTCACCGACGACGCAGTTGGCGGCGTCGATGATCGCGACGATCCTGGTGCCCTGCACGCAGATATTGGCGCTCCGCAGATCCATGTGCAGCAAGCTCGTGGCCGCCGACGCCCGCCCCTCGAGCAAACCGGAGACGCCGGCGATGACGGCGACGTCGAGCCCGTCGCAGTATGGCGCCGCAGCGCGAAGACGCTGCTCGAGCCGGCGCCAAAAAGTGTCTGCCCACGCCGCCGGAGGACTCAGCAGATCGCTCGTCGGCTGGATGTCGTGGATCAGCCGTGTCATCCGGCCGAGCTCACGCAGCGGGACCTCAGCAGACGTGTCGTCGTGGACCCGCTGCTGGAGCATCCACGAGGGACCATCGGCCGGTGCCGCGCGATGCACGGCCAAGACTTCCGGCACGGGCACGCCGCCCACAGCCATCAGCCTCAGTGCTTCGCCCTCGACCTCGAGGACGGCGCCGAAGTCGACGACCCCCTCGTAGGAGGTCTCCAGCAACTCGTGCCGCGGCGAACGGAGGACTCCAAGCTCTCGACCGTCGACGATCAACAGGTCGGCCCAGAAGTCGACGCCAGACGTCCAGGGCTGCACCTCGACCTCTCGGTCACCGAAGCCGCGGCTCACGCTTCTTTTTAGTTGCGCGACGCGTTGTTCCTCACA
The DNA here is from genome assembly GCF_028803055.1 of Mumia sp. Taxonomy (NCBI): domain Bacteria; kingdom Bacillati; phylum Actinomycetota; class Actinomycetes; order Propionibacteriales; family Nocardioidaceae; genus Mumia; species Mumia sp. Next base: position 5,385 of record NZ_JARBCJ010000120.1, on the reverse strand, counting down.
CGGCGGCATAGTCTGCCCGTTCTCGTGGCCCATCGGGGGGTGCGAAGGCCCCCGGATCCGACGACGTGGCGAACAACTGGTCTCGCGATCTGTTGATCGTCCCAGGATCGGGTACCAATGGTGGACCGGTACTCGACGAAAGGAAACTCCCATGAAGGGAAAGCTGGCACTCCTCGGCGGCATGGCCGTCGGCTATGTCCTGGGCACGCGTGACGGTCGCGAGCGCTTCGAGCAGATCAAGGGCAAGGCGCAGAGCCTCTGGAACGACCCCACGGTGCAGCAGAAGGTGAGCGATGCCCAGGGCTTCGCCGCCGAGAAGGCGCCCGAGGTCCAGGAGAAGGTCGTGCAGACGGCCAAGGACACCGTCGGCAAGGTGACGAACCGTGGTGAGGGTGGCGACCACGCCGCGCCGACCTCGGGCAGCAGCAGCACGGGCAGCAGCACCGGCAGCAGCACGTCCTCCGGCAGCGGCCTCGGCAGCTCCACCGGTGGCACGTCGACCAGCACCCCCGGCAGCCACGCCGGCAGCGGCTCCACCGGCAGCGGCTCCACCGGCAGCAGCTCCACCGGCAGCAGCTCGACCGGCAGCCGCTCGGCCGGCGGCAGCAGCAGCGCCGCCACCTCCGGCTCGCCCGCCTCGAGCCGCCCGTCGGGCCAGGCTGGATGACCGACGCCCGCCCCGGGCGTGCCCCGCACCCGGACGACCCCGCCAAGCCAGACTCTCCCACCGACATCACGAAGCCGTCGTGGGGGTACGTGGCGCGCAAGGCCGTACGCGAGTTCTCCGAGGACGAGTGCCTCGACCTCGCTGCTGCCCTGACGTACTACTCCGTGCTTGCGCTGTTCCCGATGATGATCGCGCTCCTCTCCCTGGTCGGCCTGTTCGGCCAGGGCCGCGAGACCGTGGACACGCTCCTCGGCGTCCTTCGTGACGTCGGTGCCAACTCCGCGGCCGACACGGTGGAGCCGACGCTGGTGCAGCTGAGCGAGGGTCGCGGTGCGGGACTGGCGTTCGTGGTCGGCCTGGCCGTGGCGCTGTGGTCGGCCTCGGGCTACGTCGGCGCGTTCGGGCGGGCGATGAACCGGGTCTACGAGATCGACGAGGGTCGTCCGATCTGGAAGCTCCGGCCGGTCATGCTGCTGGTCACGCTGATCACCGTGGTTCTGTGTGCCCTCGTGGCTCTGGCGCTGGTCCTCACCGGGCCGGCTGCTCAGGCCGTCGGGGACGCGATCGGGCTCGGTGAGACGGCGGTGACCGTCTGGAACATCGCCAAGTGGCCGGTGATGCTGATCGCCGTCATGTTCGTCGTGGCGATCCTGTACTACGCCACACCGAACGTCCGGCAGCCGAAGTTCCGGTGGCTGAGCGTCGGTGCGGTCGTCGCGATCCTGACCTGGATCGTGGCTTCGGCCGCGTTCGGGTTCTACGTCGCGAACTTCTCGAACTACAACCGCACGTACGGCTCGCTGGCCGGCGTGGTCGTGTTCTTGCTGTGGCTCTGGATCACGAACCTCGCGCTGCTGTTCGGCGCGGAGCTCGACGCCGAGCTCGAACGCGGGCGTCAGCTCCAGGGCGGGATCCCCGCCGAGGAGAAGATCCAGCTGCCACCGCGCGACACGAAGAAGAGCGACAAGGCGGCCGCGAAGCACGACAAGGACGTCGAGCGCGGGCGGCGCCTGCGCCAGAGCAGGGGTCAGACGACGAGTCAGGACGAGCCGGAGCAGGACTCGGGCTCTCGCTGAGAGTCTCCTCAGCCTGGGCGTACGACGCGGGCCAGCCCCGTCGGCGCGAACCAGGTGGGCACGGCGCGGCGCGCTGCGGAGGGTCCGTCCACAGTGACGGTGCCCGCGCGCAGCGCGCCGGCCCACGTCGTGTCGCCTCTCCAGACCTGGGTGAGGGCGCGGAGCCCTGCGGTCACCGTGACCGAGACGGGGCGCTCCGGGTCGATGTCGCACACGTCGGCGTCGTCGCGCTCGATCACGATCCACCACTGCCGCGCCGCCCCGGTGACGTCGTCGAAGACGAAGCTGACGACCTCGGGCGGGTCGTCCACCGCGGAGTGGTCGATGTTGCGGTGCATGTCCCACATCAGGAGCTTGGGGTCGAGGTCCTCGTCGCCGAGCGTTCCCATCCACCGCACGCCCCAGGTGCCGACGGACTCGACGACCGTCCGCAGCTCCCGGCCGGCCGGAGTCAGGACGTAACGCACCTCGGCACCGTGGACCTCCTTGTCGACGATCCCGGCGCGCACGAGCTGCTGGAGGCGCTTGGACAGCAGGGTCGGCGACATCCGTGGTAGCCCTCGTCGCAGGTCGTTGAAGTGCTGGCTGCCCGTCACCAGCTCCCGGACCAGCAGCATCGTCCATCGCTCGTCGAGCAGCTCCATGGCTTTCGCGACCGGGCAGAACTGGCGGTACGGCGCCCCCATCCGTGCAGCGTACGCCCGGTACAGATCTCGTACTAGGCCCGTTGTCTCTGCATCTCTAGCGTCGAGAGCACGCACAACGAAGGGACACTCATCATGACGAGCGAGACGACAGCAGCACCGGTCACGGTGGACGACGGCGTGATCAAGGCCAAGCACCGGGCGATGTGGGCGATGGGGGACTACCCAGCCGTGGCCACGGAGGTGGTGGCCGACCTGGGACCGGTCCTCGTGGACGCCTGCCGAGTCGGAAGCGGGACGACCGTCCTCGACGTAGGCGCCGGCTCCGGCAACGCCGCGATCCCCGCTGCGCGAACCGGAGCGACGGTGACGGCGAGCGATCTCACGCCCGAGCTCCTCGACGTCGGCCGCGCGGCGGCCGCGGACGAAGGGCTCACACTCGGGTGGCGTGAGGACGACGTCGAGCACCTGGGGCTCGAGGACGCCTCGTACGACGTGGTCATGTCCTGCATCGGAGCGATGTTCGCGCCGCACCACCAGGAGACCGCCGACGAGATCGCGCGCGTCTGCGCGCGCGGCGGCACGATCGGGCTGCTGAGCTGGACGCCCCAGGGCTTCATCGGGCAGATGTTCGCCACGATGAAGCCGTACGCGCCGCCGCCACCGCCCGGCGCGCAACCACCGCCGTTGTGGGGGGACGTCGAGCACGTCCGGGCACTCTTCGGCGACCGAGTCACCGACGTCGAGGCCACGACGCAGACGCTCGCGGTGGACCGCTTCGTCGACGGGGAGGACTTCCGGGACTTCTTCAAGGCGACGTACGGTCCGATGATCGCGGTCTACGCGGCGATCGCTGACGATCCTGACAAGGTCGCCGCGCTCGACGGCGCACTGGCAGACCTGGCGGACCGGTTCGGTGTCCGGGACGGCGCCATGCAGTGGGAGTACCTGCTCGTCACCGCTCGCCGGGCCTGACGGCGCGGGACGCTCAGACCCCGGTCAGGTCGGCGTACAGGAGGGCGTGGTCGGACGCCTCCTCCACCTTCGACGTCAGAGTGGGAAGGATCTCCCAGGGGTCCTTGGTCCGAGGGCCCCGCCAGACGCCCTTGCGGAAGACCCCACCCCCCTGCGCGTGGGAGAACAACGCCGGCGAGAGCAGGATGTAGTCGATCTTGGCGGTCTCGTTGCCCGACCCGTACGTCCCCTTGCGGTGGTTCCAGTCGAAGTCCGGGTGCGCACTGATGTCGACGAGGGTGCCGTCCTCGAGCAGCGGAGCCAGTGCGTCACTGGTCGGGTCGTCGTTGAGGTCCCCGGTCACCGCGAACATCTCGACGCCCTCGTCACGCAGCGCCGCCACGATGCGTGCGACCCGCTCTGCCTGACGGCGACGGCGTCTGCCGCCGAGCGGGTCACCTGGCGAGCTGTAGCCCTTGGACTTGAAGTGGTTCGCGAGCACCACGACGCGGTTCCCGAGAGGGGTGTCGAGGTGGTATTCGCAGCAGTCCCGCGAGAAGACGGTCCCAGAACCGTCGGTGTCGAAGATGTGGGTGCGCATCTGCACCAGCCGGTAGTCGGCGCGCGCCATCAGCCCGACGTCGATCCCGCGCTCGTCGTTGCCCTCGACCACCATCACCTGCTCGTACGGGGTGCCGCCGACCGCCGGCAGCAGCGACTCCGAGAAGAGCTGGAGCCCGGGACGGTCGTCGGCCTCGACGACGGTGACGACGTCGGCGCCGACCTCGTCGAGGACCCGCGCGATGTTCTCGGTCGCCGTGACGTTGACCGCGACGGTCTTGAGCTCCAGCCATCCGACCCAGTCGGGACGCCCGGCAGCCGCGAGGACGACCGGTCCGCTGCGCGGGCGCTTCAGGAGATGACGGCCGCGCATCGTGCGCATCCGCACGTACGGTGCGTCGTCGGAGCGCAGCAGGCCGAGCGTGTCGAGGAGCCCGAGGATGTCGGCCTCGCGGCCGGCGTAGCTGGGCCGGTCGAGGAGTGCGGAGAGTCGTGCGTGAGCCGCGAGCACCTTCTTGCGCGTGGCCGCGTCACCCTGCTCCTCCGCCATGGCCTTCGGCCGGGCGAACAGGTTCTCGACGTTGAACGATGCGATCCTCATGGCGTCCCCCTCTCGCCAGTGTGCGCCGACGCCGGTTCACCTCGTGGGGGATTGAGCCACTGCTCAGATGACGCCGAGTGCGAGCATCGCGTCGGCGACGCGGACGAAACCCGCGATGTTGGCCCCGGCGACGTAGTTGCCGGGGCTGCCGAACTCGTCGGCGGTCTCGGCGCACCGGTCGTGGATGCTGCGCATGATCTCGGCCAGGCGCTCTTCGGTGTGCTCGAAGGTCCAGGAGTCGCGCGAGGCGTTCTGCTGCATCTCCAGTGCACTGGTCGCGACGCCGCCCGCGTTGGCCGCCTTGCCCGGGGCGAAGCGGACGCCCGCCTCGTCGAAGACGGCGATGGCCTCGGGGGTTGCCGGCATGTTGGCGCCCTCCGCGACGATGGTCACGCCGTTCTTGACGAGGGTGACCGCGTCGGCGCCGTTGAGCTCGTTCTGGGTCGCCGACGGCAGCGCGATGTCGCACGGCACGTCCCAGATGGACCCGGCCTGCCCGAGCCGGACGTCTCCGCCACGCAGCTCGGCGTAGTCGGCGATGCGCCCGCGGCGCACCTCCTTGACCTCCTTGAGGATGTCCACGTCGATGCCGTCCTCGTCGACGACGTAGCCGCTGGAGTCCGAGCACGCGACGACGGTGCCGCCGAGCTCGTGCACCTTCTCGATCGCGTACGTCGCGACGTTGCCGGAGCCGGAGACGACGACGCGCTTGCCGTCGAACGACTCGCCCGCGGCCTGGAGCATCTCGGAGACGAAGAAGACGGTGCCGTAGCCGGTCGCCTCCTTGCGGACCTGCGAACCGCCCCAGGTGAGGCCTTTGCCGGTCAGGACCCCGGACTCGTACCGCGTGGTGATCCGCTTGTACTGACCGAAGAGGTAGCC
>NZ_JARBCJ010000011.1:0-35024 GCF_028803055.1 Mumia sp. | reverse complement strand
GTACTCGACGTCGGTGCAGAAGCCCATGACCTTCTCGACCCCCGCCCGGTTGTACCAGGAGCGGTCGAACATGACGATCTCGCCGGAGGTCGGCAACCGCTCGACGTAGCGCTGGAAGTACCACTGGCCGCGCTCGGTCTCCGTCGGTCGGGTGAGGGCGACCACACGTGCACTGCGGGGGTTGAGGTGCTCGGTGAAGCGCTTGATGGTGCCGCCCTTGCCGGCGGCGTCACGGCCCTCGAAGAGGATGACGTGCTTGGTGCCGCTGTCCTGGGCCCAGTATTGGAACTTGAGGAGCTCGACCTGCAGGCGGTACTTCTCCGCCTCGTAGTGGTCGCGGTCCATCCGTGTCGTGTATGGGTAGTCCTCGCGCCAGGTCTCGATCGGGTGGCCGCCGGGATCGATGAGATCCGGGTCCGAGCCATGGCCGTCGTGCCTGACCGTGTAGCCCGCGACGACCAGGTCCTCGAGGTACTCGCGGAAGTTCTGGATCATGATGCCCCCGTCCGGTGTGCGACTAGCTGCTCGGCAGCTCTCGTCGCGCGACGATCTGCTCGGCGATCTCGCGCAGACGCGTGTTGGAATCCTGGGAGTAGCGCTTGAGGATCGCGAACGCCGTCACCGGGTCGACACCGAACCGCTCCATGATGATGCCCTCCGCCTGGCCGATGACGGTGCGCGTGTCGAGCGCGGCGCTCAGCGACTCGATCGTGCGGGCGGCGGCGAGCGCCGCGGACGCGTGGGCCGAGAACGACAGCAGCAGTGCGGCGTCGGTGTCCTTGAACTGGTTGGTGCGAGAACCGTACAGGTTGAGAGCGCCGATCCTCCTGCCGTCGGCCTGGAGGTCGGCCGCCACGATGCTCTGGATGCCGACGCTGCATGCCCGCGGACCCCACTGCGGCCAGCGCGGGTCGGAGTCGAGATCGTTGGCGATGACGACGTGCTGCTCGGTGACCGCATCGACGCACGGACCCTGGCCGAGCGCGTACTGCAGCGAGTCCAGCTCGGTCACGATCTCGTGCGTCGGCCCGACGGTCTCGAGCTCGCCGCGCGAACGGATGAGCGTGACCCCCGCCTGGTCGGCGTCGAAGAGGAGTCGTGCGGACTGCGTCACCTTCTCGATCGACGGCTCCAGGCCCCGGATGCTGCTGAGCTCGCGCACGACCGTGCTCACGATCTCATTGTGCTCTGCCATCGGACGTCCTCCTCGAAGCCGATGGTGCAGCCTAACCCCCGGTGTCCGGGTGCGCCGAGGGTCAGCGGTCGAGGTGGCGTGCGAACTCCTCCACGGTGATCACCGGGATGCCGTATCCGCGTGCCTTCTTGGCCTTGACCGACATCGTGCACGAGTCGGCGGCCACCACCACGTCGACCTCGGTCGTGACGCCGTCGAGGACCTGCAACCCGGCCGCCGTGGCGCGCCGGGCCCAGGCGTCGTGCGGCTCGGACATCTCACCGGTGAAGACCACCCGGGCGCTGCGCGGGAGCGCGAACGGGGCGACGATCATCGGCACGGCCGCGCCGGCCAGGGCAGCGTCGAGGTCGGACCCGTCGAGGCCGAGAGCGTCGGCGACGCGCTCGAGCTCTCGTCGTTCAGCGTCGGTGCAGATCCGGTCGCGGGTGGCGAGCCGGGCGAGAGCACGGAGGTAGTCGCGGTGCATGCGAGTGACATCCGAGGCTCCCAGACCGAGCGAGCGAGAGACCGCCGCCAGCATGGCCGGGGCGTCGGCCGCCAGCTCGTGGTCCGTCAGCGCTCGGTCGAGCACCGCGAGGTACGGGTCGGCGAGGTCCGACGCCGAGTCTCGCGGGAGGTCGCCGACGAGGCCGGCCATGAAGCCGGTCGGGCGCGCGGCCGAGGCGTCGTCGGGACGCGGCACCGCGCGGAACCGCCGCGGTGCGATCTCGGGCCACGCGACGTCGCGCGCCCGGTCGACGACGTCGTGCCAGGGAGGTGGTGTCCCGACGCGACGGAGGTAGTGGGCGAGCAGCGCGGCGGTCGCGCGGGTGTCGGCCGCGGCGGCGTGCCATCCGTCGAGAGGGACCCCCGCCGCAGCGCAGCAGTCTCCGAGCGAGCGTCCCGTGCCCGGGAGAAGGTCGGCACTCAGGGTCATCGTGCACAGTCCGGCGTCGTGAGCCACGGGAAAGACGAGCCCCATCCGGTCGAACTCCGCCACGAGGAACGTCAGGTCGAACGGGAGGTTGTGGGCGACGAGCGTGCGGCCGCGGAGGAGCGACACCAGGTGCGCGGCGACCTCGGAGAACCGCGGTGCGCGCACGGCGTCGACGGCACGGATGCCGTGGATGCGCTGGGGTCCGAGGTCTCGCTCGGGGTTGACCAGACTGGACCACTCGTGCTCGACCCGGCCGTCGGCATCGACGAGGACGACGGCGACCTCGGCCACGCGGTGGTGGAACGCCGGACTGAGCCCGGTCGTCTCGGTGTCGATCACGGCGTACATAGCACCTCGCGCTCCTGGGTCGTGATCAGCAACCTAGCCGTCGGCACCGACAGGAGAGCGTCCGCCTGAGACCGGGCTCACACACTGACTAAGCGAGCGCTTAGTATCAGCCGCATGGCCGATTCCCGGATCCTCTCGCGGCGCGACCTCGAGTTCCTCCTGCACGAGTGGCTCGACGTCGAAGAGCTCACGTCTCGAGAGCGGTACGCCGAGCACGACCGCGACACGTTCGACGCGGTTCTCGCGCTGTCGGAGACGATCGCGACGGAGAAGTTCGCCCCGCTCAGCCGCGCTCTCGACATCGAGGAGCCCCGCGTCGGCGCGGACGGCCACGTCGAGATGCTTCCCGGCGTGGCGGAGGCCCTCTCGGCGTACAACGCCGCCGGGTTCCCGGGCCTGGCCTTCGACGCCGAGCACGGTGGTCTCCAGCTGCCCTTCACCCTCCAGCGGGCGTCGGCGATGTGGTTCCAGGCGGCGAGCGTCGGCGTCCACTCGTACCCCTCGCTCGCGGCCGGCAACGCGCACCTGATCCTGACCTACGGCACGCCCGAGCAGATCGAGACGTACGCGAAGCCGGTGATCGAGGGCCGCTGGTACGGGACGATGTGCCTGTCGGAGCCGCAGGCCGGCTCCTCTCTCACCGACATCACCACCCGTGCGGTGCCGCAGGACGACGGTTCCTACCGGGTCACCGGGACCAAGATGTGGATCTCGGGTGGTGACCACGAGCTCGGCGAGAACATCGTGCACCTGGTCCTCGCCAAGACACCCGGGGCGCCGCCCGGCGTCCGCGGTATCTCCCTCTTCATCGTCCCGAAGCACCTTCCGGACGCGGCGGGCGAGGCTGGCGAGCGCAACGACGTCGCGCTGGTCGGCCTCAACCACAAGATGGGCTTCCGCGGCACGACCAACACGCTGCTGAACTTCGGCGAGGGCTTCGCCGAGCCAGGCGGGCAGGCGGGGGCGATCGGCTTCCTCGTGGGCGAGGAGCACCGCGGCCTCGCCGCCATGTTCCACATGATGAACGCGGCCCGGATCGGTGTCGGCGCCGGTGCGGTCGCGCTCGGCTACACGGGCTACCTCCATGCGCTCGACTACGCGAAGACGCGGACCCAGGGGCGCCCGGTCGGCGCCAAGGACGCGCTCGCGCCGCCGGTGCCGATCATCGAGCACGCCGACGTCCGCCGCATGCTCCTTGCGTCGAAGGCGTACGTCGAGGGCGGGCTCGCCCTCGTCCTCTACTGCGCCCGGCTCGTCGACGAGGAGGCGACCGGGCCCGACGCCGAGGCGCGGGCACGCGCGCACACGCTGCTGGAGGTTCTGACTCCCATCGCCAAGTCCTGGCCGTCGCAGTGGTGCCTCGCGGCCAACGATCTCGCGATCCAGGTGCACGGGGGCTACGGATACACCCGCGACTACCCGGTGGAGCAGCTCTATCGCGACAACCGGCTCAACCCGATCCACGAGGGGACCCACGGCATCCAGGCGCTCGACCTGCTCGGCCGCAAGGTCGTCGCCGACGGCGGCGCGGGCCTCGCTCTGCTCGCGGCGACGATCGGCGCGTCGGTTGCCCAGGCCCGCAAGGCGGGAGGAGACGCCGCCTCGTACGCCGACGCCCTGGAGCCGGTGCTCGGGCGGCTGGTCGAGGTGACGCGCACCGCCTGGGCCCAGGGCGACGCTGCGGTGGCGTTGGCGAACGCGTCGGCCTACCTGGAGGCGGCGGGTCACGTCGTCGTGGCCTGGATCTGGCTGGAGCAGCTGCTCGCGGCCGGTGATGGGCAGGACGTGTTCTACGAGGGGAAGCGTGCCGCGGCCCGCTACTTCTTCACCTACGAGCTGCCCACGGTCGGGCCGCGCCTCGACCTCGTCGCCTCGGGCGACCGTACGACGCTCGACCTCGACGTCGCGTCGCTCTGACGCGGCCGCGTCGATTCGTGCTCTGACGCGGTAGCGTCCACATCGTGCGCGTCGACGAGCTGCCGCTCACCCTCGGCCCCCATCCACGGGGCCGGTACGGAGCGATCACCGACGTCGAGGGCGTGCGCGTCGGGCACGCGACGATCGCCCGCGGGGACCTGCGGACGGGGGTGACCGCGATCGTGCCGGACGCGCTCGGGCCGTCGCGTCGCCGGCTGCCCGCCGGGCTGTCGGTGGGCAACGGGTTCGGCAAGCTCGTCGGGGCGACCCAGCTGGTCGAGCTCGGGGCGCTCGAGACGCCGGTGCTGCTCACCAGCACGCTCTCGGTGTTCCGGGTGGCCGACGCGCTGGTCGCCCACGTCCTGGCGCGTCCCGGCTACGAGGACGTCGCCACGCTCAACCCTGTCGTCGGCGAGACGAACGACGGCCACCTCTCCGATGTCCGCGCCCGCGCGGTCGGCGCCGAGCACGTCGAGGAGGCCCTCGCGTCGGCGAGTGGTGGGCGCGTCGTCGAGGGGTGCGTCGGAGCCGGGACGGGCACGACGGCGCTCGGCTACAAGGGAGGGATCGGCACCTCGTCTCGCCTGGTCGAGCTCGCGGGACGCACCGTCACGGTCGGCGCGCTCGTGCAGTCCAACATGGACGGCACGCCGGGTGCTCTGGGGTACTTCCAGGTGCGTTGACCTACACGTTAGCGCAGGTCAGGTGGGCCGTCGGCGTCCTCAGCGGGCGTTCAGAGGCATAGGGGCGCATTCGAATTTGTAGCGTATAGCCGCATGGATAGTCGCATGGCGCTCAAGGCCCGACGTCATGCATCCTCCCGCTGGTCGGCTGAGTGGAGGCGCCCGTCCTGCCAGCCGGTCACACGACATCCCTGACTGATGCGTTGAGCGCTGAACCGTCGCATCGATAGTCGCATCGTGACCCCGCGTCGGGTGATCCAGTGCGGGTCTAGCGTCGCTTGCCGAGCCCGGGCGAGCCGCCCTGCTCGATACGCCGGACGCCCCCGAAGAGGTTGCGGGCCGAGCTGACGCCGGTCAAGTCCCGCGTAGTGACCGAACCCGAGATCGGAGCTGATGACCTGCCCGCGCTGACTGCCTGACACCTCATCGAGGAGAACGCTGCCGACGCTGTCGTTGGCGCGGAATGGAGACGGCCCAACCCGGGCCGCGCCGCACAGCGCAACGGCTACCGCCATCGCGCCTTAGACACCCGTGTCGGCACCCACCTTGTGGCTGCGTTAGCTGCCCGACCATCTTGGTCTACAGGAGGCGGACGACGGTTTCGCCGTACGCCGCCACAGCTGCGCCCGCGAGGCCGTGGCCGGCGGGACCTGTTCGGCCAGGGCGAGGATCTGCGCGACCACACCCAGGTGCTCCAGCGGATCGCCCTGGGGCGCACCTACCTGACTGCGCCGAAGGTCACCACGGTCATGGCGTGGCCGTCGCGTGGCCGTCGCAGGGCCGGTCCAGGGACCTGGTCGGGTTCGTCTGCACTGCTTACAGTCTCCAGGGACCTCTGCCCGGGGGCAGAGGTCGGGTTCTGCCTCCGGGCCGATGTGCCGAGGGTCCCCGCGACATGGAATGGGGGCATGCAACCAACACCCATGCGCCACGCCACCGAGCACATCTCTGGGCCGGTCGTCACCGTGCGCGGACTGACCAAGTCGTACGGCGGACGAGTCGTCGTCGACAATCTCGACCTGCACGTGGGGGCTGGTGAGATCGTCGGTCTCATCGGCGCCAACGGTGCCGGCAAGACCACCACCGTCGAGTGCCTGCAGGGCCTGCGGACGCCCGACTCCTGGGTGATCCGGGTCCTCGGCCTGGACCCGGTCAAGCAGGCCGATCGCCTGCGCCTGCAGGTGGGCAGCCAGCTGCAGAGCTCTGGGTTGCCCGACCGGCTGCGGGTCACCGAGGCGGTGGACCTGTTCGCCGGCCCGCACGCCCAGGACCGGGACCGGCTGCTCGAGCAGTTCGGCCTCGGGCGGCTGCGTCGCTCCCCGTTCGCGGGGCTGAGCGGGGGAGAGCGGCAGCGGTTGTTCCTCGTGCTCGCGCTGCTCAACCGGCCGCGCCTGGTCATCCTCGACGAGCTCACCCAGGGCCTGGACCCCGCCGCACGGCGTGAGGTGTGGTCCGCCGTTGCGCAGCTGCGTGACGAGGGCACCGCCGTCATGCTCGTGACGCACGAGCTCGACGAGGCGGAGGCACTGTGCGAGCGTGTCGTCGCCATGCGACAGGGGCGGGTGCTCGACCAGGGCACGCCCGCCGAGCTGGTCGCCCGCCACGCCCCTGGAGTCACGGTCCGCTTCGGGCTTCCGGGTGCCGGGGGTTCGGCGATCCGCGGCGAGCTCGATCGACTTCCCGGCGTACACCGGGTGAGCCAGGAGCGCGACCAGGTCGCGATCGAGGGCGCGCGCGAGGCCATCGCCCACGTGGGGGCCTGGCTCGTCGCGAGCGGACACCCCGTGCCGGTCGATCTCCGGGTCGACATCCCCGATCTCGAGTCGGCGCTGCTGACCCTGCTCGACCAGTCCACCGATCTCCCCGAGACCAGGAAGGTCGCATCATGAGCACGTTCGTCCCCATCCAGCCGGACACTGCCGGCGCCGATCCGCGCTCCACCGCCGGGCCCGCGCCCAAGCACCGCTCGGCCACCCGCCGACTCGTCACCACCGAGCTCCGGCTGCTCAGCCGCGAGCCGTTCGCCCTGACCTTCGTGCTGGTGTTCCCGATCGTCTCCATGCTGATCATCGGCGGCTCGTTCGGGACCCAGCCCGACGACGCCTTCCCGGTGAACCCGTCGCACTGGTACGTCGCTTCCTACTTCACCGTGGTGATCGGGGCGACTGGACTGATCATGCTGCCGGTGCACATCGCCACCTACCGGGAGCGAGGAGTGCTGCGCCGGTTCGCGGCGTCGGGGTTCCCACGGTGGTCGTTCGCGTTGGCCCAGCTCATGGTCGGCCTCACCGCGATCGCGATCTCGGGTGCGCTCCTGCTGGCCGTCGCCGCACCGGTCTACGGCATCCCGAGCGTCGAGGACCCGGTGCGGGTCGTGGCCGGCGTGGTCGTTGCCTCCGTGGCGTTCGCCAGCATCGGGGTGCTGCTCGGGACGATGCTGCCCTCGGCGCGGGCGGCACAGGCCGTCGGGCTGCTGCTGTTCTTCCCCTCCTTCCTGCTCGGTGTCGGCGGCCCACCGCCGGCGGTGATGTCGGATGCGCTGCGGGAGATCTCCGAGCGGCTGCCGCTGTCGCTGGCCAACCAGGCGATCCGGGAACCGTGGCTCGGGATCGGCGACGCCACGGTCGCCCTGGTGGCCGTCACCGTGATCGCGGTCGGCGCCATGGCCCTGGCGGCACGGCGCAGCGCCCTGTGACGTCTAGGGTCGCTCCTATGACGGAGTGGGGAACGCGAGCCGCGGCACCTGCCGCGCTCGCGTTCTTCGCGCTCCTGGGAGTGCTGATGACGCGCCAGTCGACCCCGGTGGCGCTGTGGTCGGCCGCGGGCATCGTCGCTGCGGCGCTGGCGCTGGCGAAGTGGGCGCCGTCGGGCTGGCGGCTCGCGGCGGGGTTGGTCATCCCGATCGCGGGGCTGGTGGTGCTCGGTCACGAGCAGTCCTCCAACCTGTCCTGGATGGGGCTGTGCGTCATCGCCGCCTGGGCCGCGCTGTCGTCTGCGTTGCCGGTGGCCCTGACCACGCTCGTCGTACTCCTCGCAGGACCCGTCGGGGAGTGGGCGATCCACCCCTCGGAACCCGGATGGGGTGCCTGGATCATCGGTACGGCGTTCACGACCATCGCCTGCGTGTTCGCCCGGCGACTGCGACTGACCGTGGTCGAGCTCAACCGCACCCGGGCCGAGCTGGCCGAGCGCAGCAGGGCCGAGGAGCGCAGCCGGATCGCCGATGAGGTGCACGACGTGATCGGCCACGCCCTGACCGTCTCGCTGCTGCACATCGGCAGCGCCCGGCTCGCACTCGACGACGAGCCCGAGGAAGCGCGCGCCTCCCTGGTCGAGGCGGAGAGGTTGGCCCGACAGAGCCTGGAGGAGGTCCGCGCCACCGTCGGCCTGATGCGCACCGACGACCCCGTCCGGATGGCGCCGCTGCCCGACGCCCGTGACATCGCCGACCTCGTGGACTCGTTCCGCCGAGCCGGCGCTGCCGTCGAGCTCAAGGTCGAGGGAGACCTTTCCTCTTTGGGATCCACCCGGGGACTGGCTGCCTACCGGATCGTCCAGGAGGCACTGACCAACGCCGCTCGGCACGCCGCCGGCGAGCCAGTCGCTGTCTGCGTGATCGCCGGCAAGGCAGACGTCACGGTGACGGTGCGCAACGGCGGGACGCCCGACCCCGCGGCCACCCCCGGTTCCGGCCTCGACGGCATGCGCGAGCGCGCCGAAAGCGTCGGTGGCCGACTCACCGCCGGTCCGGTCCCGCTGGGCTGGCTGGTCGAGGCGGTGCTGCCGTCATGACCCAGGAGGTGGTCCGGGTGTTCCTGGTCGATGACCAGGAGCTCGTCCGCACAGGGCTGCGCGGGATCCTGCGCTCCCGGTTCGGGTTCGAGATCGTCGGTGAGCTGGCGAGCGGCGAGGGCATCGTCGACGCGGTGGCGTCCCTGCGCCCCGACGTGGTGGTGATGGACGTGCGGATGCCCCGGGTCGACGGCGTCGCCGCGACCCGGTTGCTGGCCGACGTACCCGATGCGCCACCGGTGCTGGTGCTGACGACGTTCGAGGACGAGGAGGTGCTCGCCGGGGCGCTCCGCGCCGGGGCGGCCGGCTTCCTGCTCAAGTCTGTCCCGGCCGAGGACCTCCAGCGCGCTGTCCGGGCGGTCGCCGCCGGCGACTCGTGGCTGGACCCGGCCGTCACCGGCCGGGTGCTCACGGCCTACCGCGGAGCGCAGGCCCCACCGGTGTCCGGCGCGGCTGTCGAGACGCTCACGCCACGGGAGCGAGAGGTGCTCGCCCTGATCGGCGCCGGCCTCAACAACACCGAGATCGCCGCCAACCTGTTCCTCGGCGAGGGCACGATCAAGACCCACATCGGGCACATCTTCGCCAAGCTCGGCCTGCGCGACCGCGCTGCCGCCGTGGTCTTCGCCTTCGACCACGGGCTGGTCCAGCCGGGGCGCCGCTCCGGGTGAGGTTGGGCTTGGCCGCTGCCTGTGCCGCTTTACGGCGCACGGATGGTTAGCGCAGGTCAGGCTCCCCATCTGATCGGGGCGGCGATCGTGTGGTTGCTCATGCATGTCAGGTGTGAGCGGTCGACCACGTGAAGCGGCTCAACCCCGCCGGATGTCAGCCGTTCACCGGGATGCCCGTCAATGGGGCAGGGGGCGCACCTAGGGTGCATAGTCGCATCGTTAGTCGCATGGAGCTTGTTGGAGGGCATTCTGAACACCGCGTCTTCTCGTGAACCTGCAGGTCAGCACGAGGAAGCTGGTCAGAGGCTGCCCGCGGCCGTCCTCTGGGACATGGACGGCGTGCTCACCATCGCGGGCGTGCGGATGCCGTCCGCGGACCTGGTCGGCGCTCCTCCCGCCCAGACCGTCGGCAACTCCTGCATGATCGTGGTCGCGACCGACGCCCCGCTCGACGCGCGCCAGCTCGGGCGGGTCGCCCGGCGTGCCGTCTTCGCGATGGCCCGGGTCGGCGCGGACTACGCCCAGGGGAGTGGCGACTACGCCCTGGCGTTCTCGGTCGGCACGGGCCAGCCCCCTGCCGACGAGGCCCTCGACCCGATCTTGGGGTCGACGATGGACGCGGTCGAGGAAGCGCTGCTGAACTCGGTCCTCGCGGCGACCACCACGCACGGACGACACGGCCGCACCGTGCTCGGAGTGCCCGGTGGCGTGGTCCGGGAGCGGCTGCGCCGCGCCGGCGTGGTGGTGGCGTGACGCCGCTCAGAACACCGGCTTGCCGCCGGTCACCCCGATGACGGTGCCTGTCACGTAGCTCGCGTCCGACGGCGAGGCGAGGAACACGAAGGCCGGTGCGACCTCGGCGGGCTGGCCGGCGCGCCCCAGCGGCGTGTCCTCGCCGAAGCTCTCGATCTTCTCGGTCGGCTGCGTGGCCGGCTGCAGCGGTGTCCAGATCGGACCCGGGGCGACCGCGTTGACGCGGATGCCCTTCGGCCCGAGCGCCGAGGCGAGGTTGGCGGTGACGTTGTTGATCGCCGCCTTCGTCGCGGCGTAGTCGAGCAGCGCCGGCGACGGGTCGTACGCCTGGATCGAGGTGCAGTTGATGATGCTCGACCCCTCTCGCATCAACGGGACGGCGGCGCGGGTGATCCAGAACAGTGCATAGAGGTTGGTCTTGAAGACACGGTCGAGCTCGTCGTCGGCGATGCCGTCCAGGTCGTCGCCGGACCGGCGCGCCATCTGGAAGCCCGCGTTGTTGACCAGCACGTCGAGGGAGCCGAGCTCGTCGACGACCCGCTGCGGGAGGCTGCGCGCCGTCTCGCTGTCGGTGATGTCTCCGGGGAGGAGCTGCACCCGCCGTCCCTCGCGCTCGATCCAGGACGCGGTGTCCTCGGCGTCCTGCTTCTCCTCAGGCAGGTACGAGATCGCCACGTCGGCGCCCTCGCGGGCGTACGCGATGGCGACGGCACGCCCGATGCCGGAGTCGCCGCCGGTGATGAGGGCGCGCAGGCCCTTCAGCCGACCGGAGCCGCGGTAGGACTCCTCGCCGTGGTCCGGGACCGGGTCCATCGCCGCGGTCGAGCCTGGAGGGTCCTGCTGCTGGGCCGGGAAAGTGTTGTCGCTCATGGGTCTCCCGTACCCGCGAGTGGCGTCGGTATGCCTCAGCCTCAGCGCAGGAGCCAGACGAGTGCCGCGATCGTGGGCAGTGCAGCGACGGCGATCCACACGGGCGACCACAGCGAGCGCTGGAGGATCACCCGTACCCCGGCATACGTGATGGCGGCGATCACCCCGGACATCACGGTGATGGCGATGGCGTCACTGTGGCGGCCCTGGTTGTCGAGGACGAGGCCGAGACCGATGCAGCCGAAGACGCCGTGCACGGTGATCGCGAAGAACCCGATCGCCGCGACGCGGCGCTGGACGACCCGCAGCGCGCGCTGCTCGGCGTCACGCTGCTCGCGTGACTTCCGCGGCGTGGGGGCTGATGGCAGAGGACCTTGGGTCATGCGGGAGTGCTCCTGGAGGGGAAGGGGTCGGACGCGCGGTGCGCCGAGCTGATCAGGCGGTGGAGGAAGGCGTTGGCCTCGGTGAGCTCGCCGGTCGACATGCCGAGACGCTCGAGCATGGTGCCGGGAACGTCGACGGCCCGGGCGCGCAGCGCCCGTCCTCCGGACGTGAGCGAGATCGTCAGGGCGCGCTCGTCGTGCGGCGACCGCTCACGCGCCACCAGGCCCACGGCCTCGAGCCGCTTGACCAGCGGCGACGTGGTGGCCGGCTCGAGGTGGAGGGCGGCGCTGAGCTCTTTGAGCGATTGGCCGTCGCGTTCCCAGAGGGCCAGCATCACGAGGTACTGGGGGTGGCTGAGGCCGAGCGGCTCGAGCACAGGCCGGTAGGCCGCGACGACGGCGCGCGAGGCCACCGCGAGCGCGAAGCACACCTGGTGCTCGAGGGAGAGGGGGTCGTCCGCGTCCATGGTGATCAGTGTACGAACCGTTAGCGCACTCACAAAAATGCAGGCCTCGCTGTTCCCGCTGTCTGATCTGCGTCGATCTTGTCTCATATGGCATGGATCACCCTTATCGGGGTAGAAACGGGTAGAACCATCCGAGGGGAGATCACATGTCGAGCCAGGGAGTCCTGCGCCGTGCGTCCGTACGCATGGCCGGTGGCCTGAAGGATTTGCCGCGCAATGCCGCGTGGATTCTGTCGAAGACCGTCGACCTGGGTGGAGGTGTCCAGGACACCGCGACCAGCGTCGCCAACGGCTCCAAGCACGCGGTGGTGGACCAGACACGCCGCGCGACTGCCGCGGTGGCTGACAAGGTCCCCGGGACGGACTCGGTCGAGTCGAGGCTCGCGCGTGCGCACTCGGCGGTCGAGCGCGCTCGCTCCGAGGAGCAGGACGCCCTCGTCCACGCCCAGGAGGCCAAGCAGCTCGCCGAGCAGGCGAGTGCTGCGGAGAAGGAGGCGCGCGACCGGAGCCGCGCCGCCAAGAAAGAGGCGGACGACCACGTCGGGCAGCGGGTCCGTGAGGCGCGTCGCCGTGCGGACGAGATGGTCGAGTCCGTACGCCGTGAGGCTCAGGACGAGGCACGACAGCGCTACGAGAAGCTCCGTGAGGCGTTGGAGCGCGACGTCGAGCGGATCCGCGCGAAGGCCGACAGTGCCGCTGCCGACGCCCAGGCACGGATCGACGCGGCGCACTCGTCGATGAGTGAGGCCCGCCGCCTCGCCGACGAGGCCACCGAGGCGGCCGAGGAGGCCGCACGGAAAGCACGCGAAGAAGCCGACCGTCTCGTCGCCAAGGCGCAGGAGCAGGCCGGTGCGGCCGACCAGACGCGAGCCCGTGCCTCGGCCGCGCGGGACGCCGTCGTCACGACGACCGCGCGGGCGGTGCGTGCCGAGCAGACCCAGGAGCTGCCGACGAGCCTCCCGCGCCGTACCAAGGCCGAGCTCATCGAGCTCGCCACCTCGCTCGGCGTCGAGGACACGTCTCAGAAGACCAAGACGCAGCTCGTCAACGCCATCCGTCGCGCCTCGCGCAACCACTGAACGGAGAGATCCACGTGAAGTTCTTCCATCGCAAGACGCCCTTGGAGCGCGTTGTCGAGAAGATTCCCGGGGGCAGCGCCGTACGAGGTGGCGCCATCACGGCTGCCGGGCTGATCGGCTTGTCGGCGGTCAGCGCCGCGGTGAGCGCGATCCGTGACAGGCAGGGCAGCCGGTGAAGCTCCGGACGCTCGCGGTGTTCGGGATCGGCTACGTATTGGGGACGAAGGCAGGCCGTGACCGCTACGAGCAGATCGTCGCGGCCGCCAGGCGTGCCGGACAACGGATCGAGCAGTACGGGGACCCTGATGGCGCAGGCGGGTCACGCGTCTCCTGACGGGGGTCCGACGCTCGCCGACGGGGCGGTCGTCAGGGCTCACGTGGTCGCGCGACTGCTGGGCGTACGGCTGCTCCGGCTGGACGCCACGGTCGTCGTCACCCCGCCGTCGGCACCCGAGACGAGCGATCTCGGGGGGCCCGTCGTGCTCGGCGCCACGGTGAGCCCACGCACCGAGATCGCCCCACTCACGTCGATCGCTCCGTCGACGGCCGTCGACGGAGGACTGCCCGAGGCCGAACGCCTCCTACGCCTGGCGCGTTCGGAGAGGTCCGGGCGCCGTCACCGCTGACCGTCAGACGAACAGCCTGGAGATCAGGAGCGCCGTCGGCACCGACACGACGGCGATCACCAGCGTCGGCAGGATGAACGAGTGGTTCAGGACGTACCGGCCGATCGTGGTCGAGCCGGTCTGGTCGATCTCCACCGCCGCGAGCTGCGACCCGTTGGCGGGGAGCGTCATGACGCCGCCCATCGCCGGGAGGTAGGCGGCCAACGTCGCGACCGGCACGCCCAGGCTGATCCCGAGCGGGATCATCGTGTTCACCGAGGCCGACTGGCTGGTGGTCGCCGCGGCCACCAGGAACAACCCGATCGCCAGGAACCACGGGGCCTCCTCGGCGATGTCGGTGAGGCCTCCGATCACGGTGTCCTCGTTCCCGGTGATGAACGTGTTCGCCAACCAGGCGATGCCGAGCAGGGCGATGATCGCCGTGAGGCCCGACTTCGTGAGCGGCGCGTCCAGGACGGCGCCGGGCCGCACCTTGCCGACGGCCATCACCGCGAGCGCGACGACGAGCATCACCATGATCAGCAGCGTCGTCAGCGACAGCGTCTCGGTGGTGCCGTCGACCTCGTACGTGGGGAGCAGCTCGTCGAACGCGCCGAGGAGCACGACCGCGAGGACTCCCGCGAAGAAGACGCCGGCTGCGCGCTTGGCCGTCGCAGGCACGTCGGCGCCCTTGTCCTCGCCCGTCTCGGAGGCCGGCGGTTCGATGAGGCCGGCAGCGAGACGTCGCTGGAACTCCGGGTCGTCGGCGAGATCGCGACCGACTCGGCTCTGCACGACCGCCGCCACGATGGTCCCGAGCAGCACGGCGGGGAAGGTGATGAGCAGGATCTCGCCCAGGCTCAGGGCGCCGTCCTCGTCGCCGGTCAGGCCGACGAACGCTGCCATCGCTGCGGCGACGGGGCTCGCTGCCAGCGCGAAGCCCGACACCGCGACCGACGTGGCGAGCGGACGCTCCGGACGGATGCCGCGCTCGTAAGAGACCTCGTAGATCACCGGCAGCAGCGGGAAGATGATGTTCCCCGTGCCCGACCCGGCGCAGAACGCGAACGTGATCAGCGGTGCGAGGTAGTTCACGAGCCTCGGACGTGAGCGGATCACCTTCTCGGCAAGGTGGACGAGGTAGTCGATGCCGCCGGCCGCCTGCATCGCCGATGCCGCCGTGATCACGGCGATGATGACGAGGATGGCGTCGCTCGGGATCTCGCCCGGTGGCGCACCGAACACGAACACGAGGACCAGGACGCCGACCGCACCCCAGAGGCCGAGGCCGACACCACCGAGGCGCACGCCCATGTAGATGGCGCCGACGACCACGAGCGCCTGCAGGATCAGGAGGAAGGTGTCCACGGCGTCCCCTTTCGAGCCTCTGCCGCTCTCGTACGGCCGGGCGAGCTGCTAGTGGGCGAGTGCTTCGAGGAGGAGGGCCTGCGCGAGCGCCATGCGCTCGATCTCCGAAGGGTCGACCGACTCGTCGGGGCCATGGATGTGGGCGTGCTCGGCGTCCTGGGCTCCGACCAGGACGAAGTCCGCCGTCGGAACGGCCTCGTGCAGCGTCTCGAGGAGCGGGATCGACCCGCCCGACCCGACGGTCTGGACGTCCGCGCCGTACGCGGTGGCGAGCGCCTCGCGCATCAAGCCGAAAGCCCGCCCGTCCGTCCCCTGCGAGAACGCAGGGCTCACCTTGTCCGCGTGCACGTCGACCCGCGCGTTCCAGGGTGCGACGGAGCGCAGGTGCGCCATCAGGGCGTCGACCGCGTCGCGGGGGTCCTGCCCGGGCGGGATGCGCATCCCCACCACCGCCCGCGCGCTCGGCTGCAGGACGTTCGACGCCCGGTCGACCGGCACCGCGTCCAGGCCGAGCACACTGACTGACGGCCGGGCCCACAGACGCGAGGCGATCGTGCCCGTCCCTACCAGCCCGACGCCGTCAAGGACGCCGGCGTTGCGGCGCAGCATCTCCTCGGGATAGTCGGCGCCTTCCCAGTCTCCGGACGCGATGCCTTCCACGAGACAGTTCCCCTCCTCGTCGACCAGCGTCGCGAGCATGGTGATCAGCGCCATCAAGGCGTCGGGGGCTGCGCCGCCGAAGAGACCCGAGTGCACCGGCTGCTCGAGCGTCCGCACCTCGACCACAGCCTTCACATGACCGCGCAGCCCCACGCTCAGCACCGGCTCGCCGACGGTGAGGTTGCCCATGTCGGCGACGATCATGGCGTCGGCCTCGACCCTGTCCGGATTGGCGGTGACCCAGGCCTCGAGGTGGCTGACGGTCTCCTCCTCACCCTCGACGATGAGACGGACGCCGACCGGCGGTCTCCCGTCGAACGCGGCGAGAGTCGCGAGGTGGATCGCGATGCCCGACTTGTCGTCGGCGGCGCCGCGGCCGTACAACCGGCCGTCGCGCCACGTCGGCGCGAACGGGTCGGTCTCCCAGCCCTGCTCGGGGGGAGCCGGCTGGACGTCGTAGTGGGCGTAGAGCACGACCGTGGGCCGTCCCTCGGGCGCCGGGATCTCCGCGGTCACCGCCGGGTAACCGCCGGGGATCTCGGTGATCATCGCTGGCACGCCGTACCGGCCGAACGCGTCGACGACGGACTGCGCCATGGAGTGCACAGGCTCGGGCGGGAAGCCCGGGAACGCGCACGAGGGGATGGCGACCATCGACTCCAGCTCGTCGCGGATGGCGGGCATCAGCGCGGCGATCGTCGTCCGCAGCGAAGAATCGTCCATGGCGCGAACGTAAACCGCGACCCGTCTCTCGGCGCGTCGAGCGCTCCGGCGGTGCGGGTCAGGCGGTCGCGGAGCGGGTCACGAGATCGGCCAGCGCCGTACGCGCCTCGAGCAGCGACGGCCCGTACCAGGTGAGGAGCCGACCGGGCACCAGCACGGTCGGCACACGGGTGAACGCCTCGGGACCGTCGGACGGACCGAAGGGGTACGGCTCGTCGGGCAGCAGCACGACGTCGAGGTCGGCACGGTCGAGGCCTTCGAGCGGGACGTGCGGGTATCGGCCGTCGGCTTGCGCGTACGCGTGCTGCCAACCGAGCCGGGAGACCAGGTCACCGGTGAAGGTGTCGCGTCCGACGACCATCCAGGGGTCGCGCCAGACGGCGACTGCCGCGCGGAGCGCGGGGGCGCCGGTGGTGGGCCGCGAGGGAGCCGCCCACGCGGCTGCGACAGTGTCGAGCCAGCCGGGGACGCCCCAGCCCAGGGCCTCGGCGAACAGTCGCCGCATCGACGCGACCGCTTCGTCGACGGTCTGGATCCTGGTCACCCAGACGGCGACGCCCGCCTCGCGCAGACGTCGGACGTCGAGCTCGCGGTTCTCCTCCTGGTTGGCGACCACCAGGTCGGGAGAGAGGTCGGTGACCGCCCGAAGGTCAGGGTTCTTGGTGCCACGGACCCGGACGACGTCGAGGTCGGCGGGGTGGGTGCACCAGTCGGTCGCGCCCACCAAGGCGTCGCCGCGGGTCGCGGCGATCGCCTCGGTGAGCGACGGAACCAGTGAGACGACACGGCACGCGGTGCGCGGGTGCGCAACCGGGGTGCCGAGGTCGTCGCTGGTCCGGGCGTCCGTGGTCAGGCCTGGTGCCGGCCGTCGGCGTCGCGCTGACGCGGCTCGGTCTCGTCGGCCGGGACCTCGTAGGTCTCGGTCACCTCGACCGTCTCGTCGGTCGCGGCATCGGTGCGAGGGTCGGTCGTGCCGTCGGCGTGCGTGCCGGGCTCGGTCGTGCCGGTGGTGTAGGCACCGGCGTCGGTCGTGCTGTCGGCGTGCGTGCCGGTGTCGGCGGTGCCGTCGGCGTGCGTGCCGGGCTCGGTCGTGCCGGTGGTGTAGGCACCGGCGTCGGTCGTGCCGTCGGCGTGCGTGCCGGTGTCCGTGCCGGTGGTGTAGTCGCCCTGCGAGTCGGTGGTGTAGTCCCCGCTCGAGTCAGCGACGTAGTCCCCGCTCGCGCCCGCGGCGTAGGCGCCGGCCGGGCGGTCGTCGCGACCGCCGTCGGGATCGAGCTCGTCGGCCCTCGCGAGCTTCTCGTCGACCTCGGAGCGGGTGCGCTGCGCGTGCTCCTGGTGCTCACGCGCCTCACGCTCGCGCTGCTCGGCCGCGACCCGTGCCTCCTCGGCATCGGCGCGTGCTCGCGCCGCCTCGGCATCGCGACGGCTGGCTTCCAGCTGGGTGTCCTGCGCCTGCGCGCGGAGGGCATTGGCCTCCTCGCGCCGCTGTGCGGCTGCACGCTCGCGGCTCTTGCGCTGTGCGGCCAGGGCCGCCAGTGCGATCAACGCCACCACGACGACGGCGATGATGACCCAGACCCACCAGGGAATGTCATCCATGTCGAACTCCTCAAGCCGGGCCGCTCGGGGATGCGGCCGTACGTGTCCGGCACAGTACCCAGTTCTGCCCCCGTTCACCGGTTGCGAGCGCAGGCTCAGACGTTGCGCCGGTATTGGCCTCCGACCTCGAAGAACGCCTCCGTGACCTGCTGGAGCGAACACACCCGTGCCGCGTCCATCAGCACGTCGAACGCGTTCTCGTCCGACGCCGCGGCGTCCTTCAGCCGCGCCAACGCTGCCTGTGCCTCGTCGCGGTGTGTCTCCTGGAACGCGTGGACGCGGGCGAGCTGCGACCGCTTCTCGTCCTCGGTCGCGCGGGCGAGCTCGATCGGTCCGTGCTCCTCCCCGGCCCGCGGGTTGCGGAAGGTGTTCACACCGACGATCGGCAGGGAGCCGTCGTGCTTGCGGTGCTCGTACAGCATGGACTCGTCCTGGATGCGGCCACGCTGGTATCCGGTCTCCATCGCACCGAGCACGCCGCCGCGCTCGGTGATCCGGTCGAACTCCTCGAGCACGGCCTGCTCGACGAGGTCGGTCAGCTCCTCGATCACGTACGACCCCTGCTGCGGGTTCTCGTTCATCGCGAGACCCCACTCCTTGTTGATGATCATCTGGATCGCCAGCGCGCGGCGCACGGACTCCTCGGTCGGTGTCGTCACCGCCTCGTCGTAGGCGTTGGTGTGGAGGCTGTTGGCGTTGTCGTAGATCGCGATCAACGCCTGGAGCGTCGTCCGGATGTCGTTGAAGCTCATCTCCTGCGCGTGCAGGGACCGTCCCGAGGTCTGCACGTGGTACTTCAGCTTCTGCGAACGCTCGTTGGCGCCGTACCGCTCGCGCATGGCGACCGCCCAGATGCGGCGCGCCACGCGGCCGATCACGGAGTACTCCGGGTCCATCCCGTTGGAGAAGAAGAACGACAGGTTGGGTGCGAAGTCGTCGATGTCCATCCCGCGGGCGAGGTAGGCCTCGACGTAGGTGAAGCCGTTCGCGAGCGTGAACGCCAGCTGGCTCAGCGGGTTCGCCCCGGCCTCGGCGATGTGGTAGCCGGAGATCGACACGGAGTAGAAGTTGCGGACCTGGTGCTGGATGAACCACTCCTGGATGTCGGCCATCATCCGCAGGCTGAACTCCGTCGAGAACAGGCAGGTGTTCTGGCCCTGGTCCTCCTTGAGGATGTCCGCCTGGACCGTGCCGCGGACGTTGCCGACGGCGTACGCGACGAGGTCGGCGTCCTCCTCCGGCGACGGTTCGCGTCCGTTCTCGTCGCGGAAGCGGTCGCGCTGCTGGTCGATGACGGTGTTGAGGAAGAACGCGAGCACCGTCGGGGCCGGGCCGTTGATCGTCATCGACACCGACGTGGAGGGGGAGACGAGGTCGAACCCGTCGTAAAGCACCTTCATGTCGTCCAGCGTCGCGACCGACACCCCCGAGGTCCCGACCTTGCCGTAGACGTCGGGCCGTTCGCCGGGATCGCGTCCGTACAGCGTGACCGAGTCGAACGCGGTCGAGAGCCGGGTCGCCTCGCCGTCGGACGACAGGAGCTTGAACCGGCGGTTGGTACGGAACGGATCGCCCTCGCCGGCGAACATGCGTGCCGGGTCCTCGCCGTCGCGCTTGAACGAGAAGACGCCCGCAGTGTAGGGGAAGTGGCCGGGCAGGTTCTCGCTGCGCCAGTAGCGCACGAGGTCGCCGTGGTCGGTCGTGCGGGGCAGTGCCACCCTCGGCACCCGCGTGCCGGACAAGGACTCACGGGCCAGTCGCGTGCGGAGCTCGCGGCCGCGCACGGTGACGACCTGCTCGTCGCCCTGGTACGACGCCACCACCGTCGGCCAGTCACGTATCCGGGCTCGCACCTCGTCGGGCAGTGTCGCCGCGGTCGTCTCCGCGAGCGAGCGGGCGTCGTCCGAGCCGAGCCCCGCCGCTGCCAGGTCCTGTGCCGCCGACTCGAGCGCCTGCGCGCGGCGGGCCGTGTCGGCGATGCGCTCGGTGGCGGCGTGGTAGTCGCGGACGGTCTCGGCGATCTCGGACAGGTAGCGAGAGCGGTTCGGGGGGACGATCGCGGCGAACCTGGTCGAGTGGCGCACGTCGACGCGGGGGAGCGCGCCCTCCTCGAGCGAGAGCCCTTGCTCGCCCAGGAGGCGCACGAGCTCTTGGAACAGCGCGGTCACGCCGTCGTCGTTGAAGGTCGCCGCGGACGTCCCGAACACAGGCATGTCCTCGGGTCGGCTGCCGAACGCCTCGCGGTTGCGCACCATCTGCCGCCCGACGTCGCGCAGGGCGTCGGCCGCGCCGCGGCGCTCGTACTTGTTGATCGCCACGACGTCGGCGAGGTCGAGCATGTCGATCTTCTCCAGCTGCGACGCGGCGCCGAACTCCGGCGTCATGACGTACAGGGAGGTGTCGACGAACGGCACGACCGCGGCGTCGCCCTGGCCGATGCCTGGAGTCTCGAGCACCACGAGGTCGTATCCCGCTGCCTTCACGACCGCGATGACGTCGTTCAGCGTGTCGGGGAGCTCGTGGGCCCCGCGCGTCGCGAGCGAGCGGAAGAACGTGTGGACGCCGTCGAGGGCGTTCATCCGAATCCGGTCACCGAGCAGCGCTCCTCCGCCCCGACGACGGGTCGGGTCGACCGCGAGCACGGCCTAGCGGTCGTTAGCCTGCTGGTCGATGCGCAGGCGTCGGACCAGCTCGTCGGTGAGCGAGGACTTGCCCGAGCCGCCGGTGCCGGTGATGCCCAGAACAGGCGTGCTCGACGCCTCGGCCGCGACGCGGACGGCGCGGGCGAGCGGACCGTCGAGCCGGCCCTGCTCGGCACCGGTGACAGCGCGCGCGAGCGACACCCGGTCTACCGCGAGCACGGCCTCGGGGTCGGGACGGTGCTGGTCCCACAGGTCGGCGCGGCAGGCCTCGACCACCTCGGCGATCATCCCGGGGAGGCCGAGGCGCTGCCCGTCCTCGGGAGAGAAGATCAGGACGCCGCTCTCACGCAGGCGGGCGATCTCGGAGGGGACGATGACGCCGCCTCCGCCGCCGAAGACCTTGACGTGCCCGGCGCCCCGCTCGGCGAGGAGCTGCACGAGGTACTCGAAGTACTCCACGTGGCCGCCCTGGTAGGAGGAGACCGCGACTCCGTGCGCGTCCTCCTCGATCGCGGCGTCCACGACCTCGACGACCGAACGGTTGTGACCGAGGTGGATCACCTCGCACCCCTGCGACTGCAGGATGCGGCGCATGATGTTGATCGAGGCGTCGTGGCCGTCGAAGAGGCTCGAGGCGGTGACGATCCGTACCCGCAGGGCATCCGCAGTTTCCATAGGACGTAAAATAGTTGGACTTCCTAGTAATGTCGAGTCTCGATAGGGTGAGGTCCATGCCAGGGCGACCCCGACTGCCGTTCGACCCCGTCGAGCGCGCCGGCGAGCTCTGGGAGAGCCACTTCGGTGACGCCACCGCCATGCGGCTCGCGACCTCGGTGATGCGGGTGCAGCAGCTGCTGCTCGCCGAGCTGGACGCGGCACTCAAGCCGTACGCCATCACGTTCGCGCGCTACGAGGTGCTGGTGCTGCTGACGTTCAGTCAGGCGGGCACGCTGCCGCTGAGCAAGATCGGCGAGCGGCTGATGGTGCACCCGACCTCGGTGACGAACGCGATCGATCGGCTCGAGGCCCAGGGGCTCGTCCTGCGTCAGACCGACCCCAGCGACCGGAGGCGGACGCTGGCCTCCCTCACGCCGGCCGGTCGCGAGCTCGTCATCGAAGCGACGGCCGCCTTGACAGCGATCGACTTCGCCGTCGACGGTCTCACCGCACGCGAGCAGGACGACGCGTTCGCCCTGCTGCGGCGGCTGCGTTCGGCCGCCGGTGACTTCCCGGAGAAGGCGCCGGAGAGGTCAGTCAGCGGCTGAGCGACCGGCCCGCTCCACAGCCCGCGTGACCGGGCTGTCCAGCACCCTCGAGTGCAGGTTGACGCTTGATGCCGTGACGCACTAGGTTCGCCGCGGGTCGGCCGTCGTGCCGCACCGTTCGGGGGCTCGACGAGAGGTCGAGGTAGGGGTGACGGAGGCGACGTGAGGGTTGCACGAAAGAACGACCCTGTGACCCCGCTGGAGGCGCTCACCTTCGCCACCGCAGTCATCGGGCCGCCATGGGCGCTCGGCGTGCTCATCGCCTCGCTCTACGTCGCGGGACCGGCCTTTTTGCTCCTGCTGGTCCCGGTGGCGTTCCAGCCCGTCTCCCTGCTCGCCGGAGCGGCGGCCGTCGTCGCCGTCACCGCACTGGTCGTGCGGGTGCAGGACCGGTGGACGCGACCGGAGATCGCGCTCGTGTCCTCCGGGCTGTTCGCGGCGGCGTTGTGGTTCGCCCCCGTGGCGCTCGTGGGTGACCTTGATCCCGGCGCCGTGCTCGGACTGATCCTCGTCGTCCTGGCCGTCGCCTTCGGCCCGATCCCTCTGTGCTTCTGGTCGGCCACGCGTGCGGCGCGCTCGATGCGGATCGGGGTGCGCGACCCGGCGGCGGCGTCGTGGTTGCGTGATGCTGTCGCCTGGGGCATGTCTCGGTTCGAGATGATCCGCGCGCGGGCCCTGCGCCCCCCGGGCCTCGGGCAGGTCCGGGAACGGCGGTGACCGACGAGCGAGGAGAGTGCCGATGACGACGCCCTACACGATCACCCGCGTCGGCGACGCGTACCTCGTCTCGACGCGCGACGTGAACTGGGTGCTCGTCGAGGACGGGCACGACCTCACGCTCATCGACGGCGGCTATCCCGGGAACACCGTCGACGTGGAGCGCTCCATCCGCGATATCGGGCACCAGGTGCGCGACATCCGCGGGATCCTGCTCACCCACGCGCACGTCGACCACCTCGGTGGCGCGGCGCGTATCGCCTCCCGGCACTCGATCGACACGTGGACCGGGCCCGTCGAGGTCCCGCACGCGCGCCGCGACTACCTCCAGCAGCTGTCACCGGCGCGGCTCCCGCTGGTGCTGTGGCGTCGGGGCGCCCTCGGGTGGCTGCTCGACATCACCCGGCTCGGCGGCACCGACCGCGGCGGCATCGACCAGGTGGGCGCCTACGACGCATCCCGGCTCGACCTGCCCGGCTCGCCGGTGGCCGTACCGACACCCGGACACACCGACGGCCACACCTCGTACCTGATCCCCGGCTCGGGCGTCCTGGTGAGTGGTGACGCGCTGATCACAGGTCACCCCGTCTCGCGGCTCCGGGGGCCACAGCTGATCGTCCGCCCGTTCTCCCACGACCGCGACGCGACGGTCGACTCGCTCGACGCGATCGCGAGCGTCGATGCCGGCACGCTCTTCCCCGGGCACGGCGCCGTATGGGCGGGGAGCATGCGGGACGCAGCCGGTCAGGCGCGGGCGACCGCCGGACCCTGGCGTCCCTGACATCAGGGGATCTACGCAGCCTGCTCAGGTCGACAGCAGTCGAGAAGACTGTTAGAAAGGACAGGCAGCCCTATTCAGTGGTCAAACAGCGCGCCACGTTCTCGCACTTGTGAACGGAGCGTGGCATGTCTGTTAGCGCAACGACCCTCGACCGCCCGCACGCTCTTCCTCGCGATCTGAGCCGCGACGAGCGCCGGACCGTGACCACCGAGCTGTGCGAAGCCCTTGCCGACTGCAACGAGGCCCACCGCGACCTGCTCCAGGCGCGTCTGGTCGAGGTCAACATGGGCGTGGCCCGTGCGGTCGCCTCCCAGTACCGCAACCGCGGTGTCGACCTCGACGATCTCGAGCAGGTCGCCTACGTCGGCCTGGCCAAGGCCGCCCGCGGGTTCGACCCCGCGCGTGGACACGACTTCCTCACCTACGCCGTCCCGACGATCCGCGGCGAAGTGCGCCGCTGGTTCCGAGACAGCTGCTGGATGGTGCGTCCGGTACGGCGCGTCCAGGAGACCCGCGCCCAAGTCGTGGCCTGCGTCGAAGAGCTGGTCCAGACGCTCGGCGAGACCCCGACCCCAGAGGCTGTGGCACAGCACCTCGCGCTGCCGGTCGAGGAGGTCAACGAGGCGATGGCTGCCGACGGCTGCTACCACCCCTCCTCGCTGGACTCGCCCGGCATCAACGGCGTGGGGTCGCTCGCCGACGTCCTCGGCGAGACCGACGACGCGTTCGCGCGGGCGGAGGAGAAGGCCTCGCTCGCGCCGTTGGTGCGCAGGCTGAGCGACCGTGATCGCGAGACGCTGGCGTTGCGCTACTTCCACCAGTGGACCCAGGAGCAGATCGCGGGGCGGCTCGGCGTCACTCAGATGCAGGTCTCCCGGATCCTCAGTCGCATCATCGCCCAGCTCCGCGAGCAGCTCGGCGACGGCACGCTGGCGGCGTAGCCGTCCATCGCATGAGGTTCCGTACGGTCTCGCGCAGCGAGCGTGGATGGAGCCGCCGACGGGTGGGTCAGGGGTTTCGGTACCTCGATGAGCAGGGGCATCCCCTTGGCGGGGAGGACCGGGCCCGTTGCGAGTCGCTCGCGATCCCGCCCGCGTGGGAGGACGTCTGGATCTGCCGGTGGCCCTCGGGGCACCTGCAGGCCACAGGCATCGATGCTGCCGGGCGGGTCCAGTACCTGTACCACCCGCTGTGGCGCGAGCGCATGGAGCGGCAGAAGCACGAGCGCGTGCTCGACGTCGCGCACCGCCTTCCCGAGGGCCGTGAGCGGGTGCTGCGCGACCTCGACGCGGCGGGCGTGCCCCGCGACAAGGCGCTGGGGGCGGCCTTCCGGCTCCTCGACCGCGGTCTCTTCCGGGTGGGCAACGACCGCTACGCCGCCAACGGAGGCGGGTACGGACTGGCCACCCTGCGCAAGGACCACGTCACGCTCCGCCGTGACAGGTCGACGATGGAGTTCGCCTACGAGGGCAAGTCCGGCGTCTCGCAACGCATCCAGGTCACCGACCCGCTCACCTACGAGGTGGTCGGGCCGATGCGTCGCCGCCGAGGCGGGGAGACGTTGCTGGCCTTCCAGGAGAGACGGCGTTGGACCGAGCTCTCCAGCCCCGACGTCAACGCGTACCTGCAGGAGCGGGTGTGTGCCGACATGACGGCGAAGGACTTCCGCACCTGGCACGCCACCGTCCTCGCCGCGGTGTCCCTCGCGTCGAAGGACGAGGCGTCGCGCACGGCGGCTGCACGGCGACGCGCGGTCGCCTCCACCATGCGTGAGGTCTCCGACGTGCTCGGCAACACGCCCACGGTCGCGAGGTCGTCGTACGTGAACCCTCGCGTGATCGAGCTCTTCGAGGACGGCGTGACCGTCGCGCCGACGCTGCGCATGCTCGGACCGCGGATCGACGAGGAGCGCGACCGCCCGACGCTGGAACGCGCCGTCCTCAACCTGCTGACCGACGAAGCCTGACCGACGAACGAGGAGGAGCGCACCATGCCGAAGACACGCAAGGACGGACAGCCCCGCAAGGAGGAGCTCCCCGCCCCGATCCGCCGATCGAGCGCCAAGGCGCAGCGGACGTTCGCCAAGGCGCACGACTCCGCCGCGGAGGAGTACGGAGAGGGCCGACGGGCGCACCAGGTCGGGTACGCAGCGCTGAAGCACAGCTTCGAGAAGGTCGGCGACCACTGGGAGCCGAAGGACGACCGAGGGCCGTCGGACGCCCAGGCACGCGGCGGGCGCGGCACGAACCGTCCCACCGCCGGGGGTGTCGACGCCAACGCCAGCAAGAAGCACCTGTACGACCTGGCGCGCCGCCTCGACGTGTCCGGTCGCTCCCAGATGACCAAGGACGAGCTCGTCACAGCGATCCAGCGGGCGAACGACCGGGCGAACGCCGACGCGCGGGCCGGATCCTGACGCACGCATGGTTCCCGGGCTTCCGGGCACCCGCTGCACATGACTGCCACGATCGAGAAGGTGCAGGAGGAGACCGGCTTCGGGCTGCTCGGCCGGTCGGAGCAGGTACTGCCCGAGCAGCGGTGCGGGGTGAGGGTGGTGGCGACCGCTCAGACCGGTGACGATGGGGGCGCACGACCGAAGACCGAGCCCGAAGGCGACGACCCCGTCACCGACCCCCGGACCGACCCGCGCACGAACCCCGGTTCCCCGCGGCCCAACGAGCCGCAGCCGGAAGAACCGAACGAGCCCGGTCTCGCCCCAGGCGAGTCCGACGAGAGGAGCACGTGATGCCCAACGCTGCGAAGCTGGCGTACCGCCCCATCGGACTGATCTCCGGCATGGCCGGAGGCATGATCGCCGGGATGATCTTCAAGCAGGTCTGGAAGCGGATCTCCGACGAGGACGAGACGCCCGACCCGCTCGCGGAATCCTCCTACGGCTGGCGGGAGCTCCTGCTCGCGTCGGCGATCCAGGGCATGATCTACGCGGTCGTGAAGGCCAGCATCGACCGGGCCGGTGCCCGCGGGTTCCAGCGGGTCACCGGAGCGTGGCCGGGCTCCTGACCCCGTCCGCGACGTCGTCCAGGACGGCCTCCCAGTCGGCGAGAAACCGTTCGAGGCCGAACCTCGCGCGCGCACGTTCCCGCGCGGCCGCCCCGGTCTCCTCGGCGAGCATCGGCTCGGCGACGAACCGGGCGGCCGCGTCGCGCATCGCCCGCGGGTCGGCGGAGGTGACGCCGCCGTCGCCGACCGCGCGGGGTGCCTCCGTGCCCGCGAAGGCGACAACCGGCAGCCCGAGGAACATCGCCTCGATCAGCGACAGGCCGAGAGAGGTCCATCGCGCGGTGTGGACGTACACGCGCCGGCGGGCCACCTCGTCGTGCATGATGTCCTGCGGGAGGTCCTCGTACGTCCAGACCCGGCGGGCCCAGTCGGCCTCTGCGAGCGGCGTGACGCCCATCCCGAACACGTCGAGAGGAACCGACTCGGCGATGGTGGGGAGGAGGTCGGTCCCGAGCACCCGCGTGCGGCGCACCGGTTCGTTCATGACGACCGCCGCGCGAGGCCACTCCCCGCTGTAGCGGTGCCCGGGATCGACGACGCCGTGCTCGACGACGTGCGTCGGTGTCGTGCCGCAGTCCCAGTACGCACGGTTGAAGGGCGTGACATGGACGATCGGCACGTCGGGACGGTCGGCGAGCGGGTGGACGCTCCGGACGGCGTCGCCAGGGGGAGTGTTGTGCTCGACGTAGACCGCCGGGACGTCCTCGCCGGCACGCAGGCCGGTCCAGCTCCGCAGCAGCTGCTCCTCGTGCGGTCGTTGCAGGACCACGAGGTCGAACGGCGTCGTGGCGAGCTCGTCGGCGGTCACCTCCCGGACGGAGCCCGGCCAGTCCCACGTGCGTGCGCGCCCGCGTCCGTCGGCATCGCGCTCGGCGTTGACGGGGACGAGGTACTCGTGGGGCCCCTGGAAGAACGACGTCGCCCACGAGCCGTGGACGTGCCAGATCAGGACGCGCATGCCGGCCTCCCCAGTCCGTGGAAGTCCCATCCCGCAGCTCGCCACTTGTCCGCGTCGAGGCAGGTCCGGCCGTCGACCACCACCGGAGCGGTGACCTCCTCGCGGAGCGCCACCGGGTCGAGCGCGGTGTAGTCGTCCCAGGCGGTGAGCACGGTGACGACGTCGGCGTCGGCGCAGGCCTCCTCGACGGAGGACGCGTACGTGAGGTGGTCGGCCACGCGTGCGGCCTGCGCGGCGGCACGCGGGTCGTGCACGCGGACCTCGGCACCGAGGCGGTGGAGGGTCGTCGCGACGTCGAGGGCGGGTGAGTCCCGGACGTCGTCGGAACCGGGCTTGAACGCGATCCCGAGGACTGCGACTCGTCGTCGCTCTCCCCACACGCCACGCACCAGGTCGACGGTACGGGCCCGCTGCCTCATGTTGACGAGGTCGACGTGGTGCAGGAGCGCGGCGGACTCCACGTCGAGCTCGTGCGCTCGCGCGACGAACGCGCGCGTGTCCTTGGGCAGGCAGCTCCCGCCGTAGCCGAGACCGGGCTGGAGGACGTCCGGGCCGATCCTGGGGTCGGCCGCCAGCACACGGACGAGGTCGTCGACGTCGGCGCCGGCACGCTCGCACACCTCGGCGAGGACGTTCACCACGGAGATGCGTGCCGCCAGCATGACGTTGGCCGAGACCTTGGCGAGCTCGGCGGTCCGCAGGTCGGTGCGGATGATCGGCGTCCCTTGACGCCCCCATCGCGCGTAGACCTCGGTGAGGACCGCGTACGCCGCGTCGTCGTGCACGCCGAGGACGAGCCGGTCGGGGTGGAGCGAGTCGTCGACCGCGTGCCCCTCGCGCAGGAACTCGGGGTTCCACGCGACGGAGACCGGCACGTCAGCCTCGCCGGCCATCAGCTCGGCCAGGTCGTCGGCGGTGCCGACGGGGACGGTGGAGCGTCCGACCACCAGGCACTCGCGGCTCGCGTGGCGGGCGACCTCGACCGCCGACGTACGCAGGGCGCTCAGGTCGGCGGCCCGTCCCCCGCGCTCCTGGGGTGTGCCGACGCAGAGGAAGTGGACCTCCGCGTCCGCGACGTCGGCGACGTCGTGGGTGAAGACGAGGCGTCCGCTCGCGACCCCGGAGCGGAGCAGGTCGGCGAGGCCCGGCTCATGGAACGGGACGCGCCCCTCGGCCAGTGCGGCGAGGCGCTCCCGATCGACGTCGTACGCCACCACCTCGTGACCCGCCGCCGCGAGGCAGGCGGCGTGGGTCGCGCCCAGGTATCCCGTCCCGATCACCGATGTCTTCACGGCCAGGCGGTTCCCGGCACCCGGGTGGTTATGCGTGGAGAAGCGTTTCCCGGCCGTGGTTCGGGGAACCCGACCGCCATGAAGGTCCTCGGAGTGAACGCCCTCTTCCACGACCCCTCGGCAGCCCTCGTCGTCGACGGGTCCGTCGTCGCCGCCGCGGAGGAGGAGAGGTTCAGCCGCCGCAAGCACGGCAAGCGCCCGGTCCCGTTCGCCGCGTGGGAGCTGCCGGAGCAGGCGATGCGCTGGTGCCTTGCCCAGGCGGGCCTGAAGCCGTCCGACCTGGACGCCGTCGCCTACGCCTACGACCCGGCACTGGCAGAGCCGATCGACGCGCTCGGTCTGCACGACCCGTGGGACGACCTGCGCCAGACGTACGCCGACCGCGCCCCCGCCTTCCTGGCGGCCGCGCTCCCGGGGCTCGACCCCGACGACGTGCGCTTCGTGCCGCACCACGTCGCGCACGCCGCATCGGCCGGTCTGGCGCTGACCGACGGGCACGCCGACGTGCTCGTCCTCGACGGGCGTGGTGAGGCCACCAGCCACCTCGCCGGACGGTATGAGGGAGGGGTCCTCCACCCGCTCGCGGGGCAGCGGCTCCCGCACTCGCTGGGCCTGCTCTACGAGGACCTCACCGAGCACCTCGGCTTCCTCCGCAGCAGCGACGAGTACAAGGTCATGGCCCTCGCCTCGTACGGCACGCCGCGGCACGCCGACGCCCTGCGCGAGCGCGTCCACGCCGACGGCGAGGGCGGGTTCGTCACCGAGCGTGTCGACTGGTCGGCGATCGCGAAGCAGCGTGCCGCCGACGAGCCGTGGACCCGCGACCACGCCGACCTCGCCGCGAGCGCCCAGCGCGTGCTGGAGGACACGGTGATCGACCTCGCGCGGTGGCTGCACGGACAGACCGGCGGCGACCGCCTGGCGCTCGCCGGCGGTGTCGCCCTCAACTGTGTCGCCAACACCAGGATCTTCGCCGAGACGCCGTACGAGCACGTGCTGCCGCAGCCGGCAGCGGGCGACGCGGGCACGGCTCTCGGGGCGGCGCTGACCGTCGCGGCCGAGCACGGACCGACGCGACCTGTGCCCGGGGCCGATCTGGGGCGGCGGTTCGACGACGACGAGATCGAGCAGGCCCTGCGGGCTGCCCACTGGCCGGCGGAGCGGCCCGACGACCTGGCGGGCATGGTCGCCGACACGCTTGCCGAGGGCGGCATCGTCGCATGGTTCCAGGGGGCGAGCGAGTTCGGCCCGCGGGCGCTCGGACATCGTTCGCTGCTCGCTGACCCGCGCGACCCGCAGAACCTCGACCGTCTCAACGCGGTCAAGGGCAGGGAGAGCTTCCGCCCCGTGGCGCCGATGGTCCTGGAGGACCGGGCGCCCGACATCTTCACCCGGGGCCCGCTGCCGTCCCCGCACATGCTCTTCGTCCACGACGTCCGGCCGCCGTGGCGCGAGCGGATCCCGGCGGTCGTCCACGTCGACGGCACGGCACGCGTCCAGACGGTCGACCGGACGCGGACGCCGCGCCTCGCCGCGCTGCTCGAGGCCTTCGAGGAACGGACCGGCGTGCCCGTGCTCGTCAACACCAGCCTGAACACCGCCGGGCGGCCGATGGTCGACTCGCCGCGCGACGCGCTGGAGCTGTTCGGGTCGGCCCCGGTCTCGATGCTGGTGATGGGCCCGTACGTCCTCACGCGTCCGACACCGGACACCGCCGCACAGAGGGATCGGTGAGCGCCGTGCGGCAACCGGTCGTGGACACGACGGTCGTCGTCCCCACCGTCGGACGTCCGTCGCTCGCGCGCGTGCTCGCGACGTTCCTGGCGCCCCCGCGCCCGGGTGTGGCGGCCGTCGTGGTGGTGGATGATCGGCCGGCTGACGACGACCGTCCGTTGCAGGAGGTTGTAGCGGCGCTCCCGCCGGACGGGAGCCGGTCGTGGTTGAGCGTCGTCCGCTCGTACGGTCGTGGGCCCGCGGCGGCGCGCAACCTCGGCGCAGCGGAGGCCCGGACGACGTGGATCTCCTTCCTCGACGACGACGTCGAGCCGGAGGCGGCGTGGACCGCGCGCCTCGTCGAGGACCTCGACGGCCTCGCCCCGGACGTGGCGGGAACTCAAGGACGGGTCGAGGTCCCGCTGCCGACCGACCGACGGCCGGACGACTTCGCGCGCGCGACGGCCGGCCTCGCGACGGCGCGGTGGATCACCGCCGACATGACCTACCGACGCACAGCCTTCGTCGCCGTCGGAGGATTCGACGAGCGCTTCCCGCGGGCCTACCGAGAGGACGCCGACCTGGCGCTGCGGATGAGGGCGAACGGTGCGCAGCTCGTGCGTGGTGCGCGCACCGTGGTGCACCCGGTGCGCGCCGAGCGCGCAGGGGTGAGCGTGCGTGCGCAGCGGGGCAATGCCGACGACCGGTTGATGCGTGCGCTGCACGGACCACGTTGGCGCACCCTCGCCGAGGCTCCACCGGGGCGGCTCGTCCGGCACGTCGCGATCACGGTGCTCGGCGCGGGCGGCGCGCTGGCCCTGGCAGCGGGGCGCCGACGCACAGCGGTGGCCGCCCTCGCGGGATGGGCGGCGGGCACGTCCGAGCTCTTCCTGGCGCGCTGGCTCCCCGGGTCGCGTTCACGCGCCGAGACGGTCCGCATGCTGTGGACCAGCGCCGTCATCCCGCCGACCGCGAGCTGGCACGCCCTGCGCGGAGCGGTCCTGCACCGTCGGGTGGAGGCCTGGCCGGAGCGTCGATGGCTGGTCCTCTTCGACCGCGACGGGACGCTGGTGCACGACGTCCCCTACAACGGGGACCCCGAGAAGGTCGAGCCGGTCGAGGGGGCCGCCGAGGCCCTGCAGAGGCTGCGCGGCGCCGGCGCGTACGTCGGGATCATCACCAACCAGTCAGGCGTCGGGCGGGGGTTCCTCGAGCGTGAGCAGGTCGACGCCGTGAACCGCCGGGTCGAGCAGCTGCTCGGGCCGTTCGACGTCGAGAAGATCTGCCCGCACGCCCCGGAGGACGGGTGCGCGTGCCGCAAACCCGCGCCGCGGATGGTGCTGGAGGCGTGCGCAGCGCTGGGCGTGCCCGTCGAGCGGTGCGTCGTGATCGGGGACATCGGTGCCGACGTCGAGGCGGCCCGGGCCGCGGGCGCGCGCGGGATCATGGTCCCGAACGACGTCACGCGTCCCGAGGAGGTCGCGGCAGCAGCGTTCGTACGACCAGATCTTCGCTCCGCGGTCGACGAGGTGCTGAAGTGGGTGGCGCAGGTGCGCTGACCTGCTCGCGGAACCAGGCGGCGGTCCGGGCGAGACCGTCGTCGAGGTCGACCTCGGGCTTCCAGCCCAAGGTCTCGCCGGCGCGCGTGATGTCGGGACAGCGCCGCGCCGGGTCGTCCTCCGGGAGGCCGACGTGCACGACCGGCGACCGGGAGCCGGTCACGGCGAGGACGCGCTGTGCCAGCTCCAGCACCGTGATCTCGTGCGGGTTGCCGATGTTGACCGGTCCGGGCTCGTCCGCCGTCGCCATCGCCACGAGCGCACGCACGGTGTCCTCGACGTAGCAGAACGACCGCGTCTGGGAGCCGTCCCCCTGGATGGTGAGCGGCTCGCCGCGCAGCGCCTGGGCCAGGAACGTCGACACCACCCGGCCGTCGTCGAGCCCCATCCGAGGACCGTAGGTGTTGAAGATGCGGACGACGCCGACGTCGAGGTCGAGCGAGCGCCGGAACGCGAACGCGGCAGCCTCCGAGAAGCGCTTGGCCTCGTCGTACACCGCGCGTGGCCCGATCGGGTTCACGTTGCCCCAGTAGGCCTCGTGCTGCGGGCTGACCTGCGCGTCGCCGTACACCTCCGACGTCGAGGCCAGCACGAAGCGCGCGCCGTCGGCGGCTGCGGCCTCGAGCGCGCGCAGCGTCCCGACGCTGCCCGTGCGCAGCGTGTGCACCGGCATCCGCAGGTAGTGCACGGGCGACGCCGTCGCCGCGAGGTGCATGACGACGTCCACGGCACCCTGCTCCGCACGGATCGCAGGGAGGTCGACCTCGACGACGTCGGTGATCAGGAGACGGAAGCGGGGGTTCGTGCCGGCACCGGCGACGTTGGCCGCCGACCCGGTGGACTCGTCGTCCACGCAGGTGACCCGGGCGCCGTGCGACAGCATCGCCTCGCACAGCGCGGAGCCGAGGAAGCCGGCTCCGCCGGTGACGAGCACGTGTGAGTCGTCGAGGTTGCGCTGCCGGGTCATCGGTTCCCTCATGCCTGCGGGGTACCCACGGACGGGGGGCGCATGCCCTGGGCGAGAGCGGCCTCCGCCGCCGCGACGACCTCGGCGGCCTCGATCGAGCCCAGCACGGGGTCGATCAGGGCACCGTGCGGATCCCCCTGGTAGGAGGCGCCGACGGTGTCTCCGCGCCAGAGGCCCCGGTGCGTACGCCCGGGGGGCGGACCCCACGTCGTGGGCGACGTGGGCCCGAACAGCGTGACGGACGGCGTGCCGAAGGCCGGGGCGA
This sequence comes from Mumia sp., assembly GCF_028803055.1. Taxonomy (NCBI): domain Bacteria; kingdom Bacillati; phylum Actinomycetota; class Actinomycetes; order Propionibacteriales; family Nocardioidaceae; genus Mumia; species Mumia sp. The sequence goes on along the minus strand of NZ_JARBCJ010000011.1, from coordinate 1,815 downwards.
GGTGAGCCACGCCGGTGTCGGAGGAGAGCACCAGCCGGGCCGAGGCGACCAGGGCGGCCAGGTCGCGTACGTCGGTGGTGCCGGCGAGCACGGACTCCGGCGGCAGGGAGGCGCCGGCGGCCACCTCCCGGGCGAGCGTGCGCTCGGCGGGGGAACCGGTGACCACCACGTCGCCGTGGGCGGCCATCCGCGCGGCGACCTCCGCCCAGCGTTCCGCGGGCCACCGGCGGGACCCGGCCGCGGCTCCGGGATGCACGACCACCGCCGCGCGAGCCAAGGGCTCTGGCAGCTCTGGAGAGATGCGGGCGTCGTCGGGGTCGGCGCTGACCCCGAACGTCTCGCGGACGAGGCGGCACCACCGCGCGCGCTCGTGCTCCGTGTCGTCCCACACCGGCCCCACGGTTCCGGTGGTCACGTCCGCGAAGCCGACCAGGCGGCCCGGATGCGTCGCGCGGAGGAGCCGGTGGCTCTGCGGGCCCTTCCCGTGGAGGTTCACGGCCAGGTCCACGCCGTGGACCGCCTCGGGAAGCGGATCGAGCCCCTGGTGGGCAACGACCGCGTCGACGAGTCCCGCGTCGCGGAGGAGCCCACCGACGTCGCGGGGACCGAGGAGGGTGACGGAGGCGTCGGGGAGAGCGCCGCGCAGTGCCCGGAGGGCGGGTACGGCGGCCAGGAGGTCGCCGAGCCCGAGTGCCCGCAGCACCACCACCCGCGTGGGGTGAGGTGCTGCGGGCGGCGGCGTCATGGCCACGAGGGCTCGACCGACGGTGTCACGACGAGCTCCCGGACCTCGCACCCGGCAGGCGTCTCCAGCGCGAAGAGCACGGCCCGCGCGACGTCCTCGGGTGCGTTGAGCATCGCGTCGGCTGGAGGCTTGTACTGCTCGGTGCGCCCGTCGAAGAATGCCGTCTGCATCCCGCCCGGGACGAGCATCGTCACACCGACGTCTCCGGCGAGCTCGGCGGCGAGTGCTCGGCTGAAGCCGACGACGCCGAACTTCGACGCGCAGTACGCCGTCGCATCGGGAAGGGCGCGCAGCCCGAGCGTCGAGGCGACCGTCACGATGCGACCCCGCTCGGTCCGCAGCGACGGCAGGGCGGCTCGGACGACGGCTGCCGTGCCGAGCAGGTTCACGGCGATCACGCGCTCCCAGTCCGCGAGCGGCACGTCCTCGAGCTTGCCGCAGGCGTCGGTGCCGGCGCACGTGACGACCCCGTGCAGACCGCCTGTGCGCTCGATCGCCTTTTCCACGGCCCGGGTCGCGGCGCCGGTGTCAGCCAGGTCGACCACGGTGTGGTCGTACGGCGAGTCGGGGGCGACCCGGTCGAGGACGTACGGTCGCCCGCCGGCCTTGTCGACCGCTGCGGCGACCGCCGCTCCGAGGCCCGAGGCGCCTCCGGTGACGAGAACGGTTCCTACACTCATCGCTTCTCCTCTCGTGGACGTTCGTCCGGATGCCGCTCAGGCGTTCCGGTTGGCGGCCGCGACCAGACCGGTCGTGGAGCGCCCGCTCAGGTAGGGGAGCACCATGCTCCGACCGCCCCACCGGTCCAGGACCTGCTGCTCGGGCAGCGGTCCGCCGGCGTAGTCGCCGCCCTTGACCCACAGGTCGGGTCGGATCTCCTGCAACGCGGCGTCCGGCCGGTCCTCCTCGAAGACGACGACGGCGTCCACGCAGGCCAGCGACGCGAGCACGCGCGCCCGGTCGCGGGCCGGGACCAGTGGTCGACCCGGGCCCTTGAGCCCGCGGACGGAGGCGTCGGAGTTGAGCAGCACGACGAGGCAGTCACCCAGCCGGCGTGCAGCCTGGAGGGT
>NZ_JARBCJ010000119.1:0-10740 GCF_028803055.1 Mumia sp. | reverse complement strand
CCTCCGTGCCGGGCTGACGACCAAGCACATCGAGCCGCAGGCGCTCGTCGACTGCGTCCGGATGGGCATGGCCGAGGCTCACGTCCTCACCCCCAAGGAGGAGGCGGGCGTTCGCCTCTTCGCCCCCGAGGTCGACGAGTTCGCCCTCGCCGTGGCGACGGTCGACGGCACGGCAGAGGCGCTGCTCCCGGGGACAGGTCCGCGCATCGTCCTGTGCGTCGACGGCACCGTGACCGCCGAGGCCACCAGCGGTTCCCTGACGCTGACGCCCGCTCGGTCGGCGTTCGTGCCGGACGACGCCGGTGCCGTGCGCGTCCGGGGGACGGGCACCGTCGCCATGCCCTCCCCCCCGTGTGTTGATCGCCCGACACCCCGCCACCCGCCTATGCCCCGCCCTGGATCCCCCCGGGCGGGGCCTTCGCCCGCACGGCGGTCGCGCGGTCAGCCGTTGATCATCCCCGCACCGACGGTGATGCCGGTGGCCTCGTCGATCAGGATGAACGAACCGGTCGTGCGGTTCTTCTCGTACGGGTCGGCGAACAACGGTGCCGTGGTGCGCAGCTTGACGCGGCCGATCTCGTTGAGACCGAGCTCTCCGGTCTCCAGGTCGCGGTGCAGCGTGTTGATGTCGAGGCGGTACTGGACCTCCTTGACCATGGCACGTGCGCTGCGGGTCGTGTGCTTGATCGCGAGCTTCTGACGCGGGCGCAGCGGGGTGTTGGTCATCCAGCAGATCATCGCGTCGATGTCCTGCGTGGGCGTCGGAGCGTTCTGCGGGCGGCAGATCATGTCGCCTCGCGACACGTCGAGGTCGTCGGAGAGACGGACCGTCACCGACATCGGGGGGAAAGCCTCGGCGACCGGCTGGTCGAAGAGGTCGATCGCCTCGATGGTCGTCGTGAACCCGCTCGGGAGCACCTGGACCTGGTCGCCCGGCTTGAGCACACCGCCGGCGACCTGGCCGGCGTAGCCCCGGTAGTCGTGGAACTCGTCGGACTTGGGACGCACGACGTACTGCACGGGGAACCGGGTGTCGACGAGGTCACGGTCGGAGGACACGTGCACGTTCTCGAGGTGGTGGAGAAGCGACGTCCCCTGGTACCAGGGCATCTTGTCGCTGCGCTTGACGACGTTGTCGCCCTGGAGCGCCGAGATCGGGATCACCGTCAGGTCGGGGATCGCGAGCTTGGCCGCGAACGTGTCGAACTCGTCGCGGATCTTCTCGTACACGGTCTGGTCGTAGTCGACGAGGTCCATCTTGTTGACCGCGAGGACCAGGTGGGGGACGCGAAGCAGCGAGAGGATGACCGCGTGACGACGGCTCTGCTCGGTCAGGCCGGTGCGGGCGTCGACGAGCACCAGGCCGAGGTCGGCGGTCGAGGCGCCGGTGACCATGTTGCGGGTGTACTGAACGTGGCCCGGGGTGTCGGCGATGATGAACTTGCGCCGCGGGGTCGCGAAGTAGCGGTAGGCCACGTCGATCGTGATGCCCTGCTCGCGCTCGGAGCGCAGGCCGTCGGTGAGCAGCGCGAGGTCGGTGTAGTCGTAGCCCTTGTCCTGCGAGGTGCGCTCGACCGCCTCGAGCTGGTCCTCGAAGATCGCCTTGGAGTCGAGAAGGAGGCGCCCGATCAGCGTCGACTTGCCGTCGTCGACGGAGCCTGCGGTGGCGAAACGCAGGAGGTCCATGCGGGGGAGGGAAGTCTCGGGGGTCTCGGTGACGGTGGCGGCCATCAGAAGTAGCCCTCCTTCTTGCGGTCTTCCATGGCTGCCTCGCTGAAGCGGTCGTCGCCGCGCGTCGCGCCGCGCTCGGTCACACGGGCGATGGCGATCTCGTCGATGATCTCGGCGGTGGTCGCGGCCGCCGACTCCACGCAGCCCGTCAGCGTCATGTCGCCGACCGTGCGGAAGCGTACGAGGCGCTCCTCGGCGGCCTCGCTGCCCTTGAGCGTGAGGTGGTCGCCGGCCGACAGCAGCATGCCGTCGCGCTCGACGACCTCGCGCTTGTGCGAGAAGTAGATCGACGGGATCTCGATCTTCTCGCGGTGGATGTAGTGCCAGACGTCGAGCTCGGTCCAGTTGGACAGCGGGAAGATCCGCATGTGCTCGCCCTCGGAGATGCGCCCGTTGTAGAGGCTCCAGAGCTCGGGACGCTGGTTCTTGGGGTCCCACTGGCCGAACTCGTCGCGGTGGGAGTAGACGCGCTCCTTGGCGCGGGCCTTCTCCTCGTCGCGGCGGCCACCGCCGAACGCGGCCGTGAAGCCGTTCTCCTCGATGGCGTGGAGCAGCGTGCCGATCTGGAGGCGGTTGCGGCTGGTCTTGCCGTCCTCCACGACGACGCCGTCGGCGATGGCCTGATCGACCGAGGCGACGATCATCCGCAGGGACAACCGCTCGACCCAGTGGTCACGGGTCTCCAGGACCTCGGGGAAGTCGAACCCGGTGTCGACCTGCATCACGGGGAACGGGATCCGGGCCGGGTAGAAGGCCTTCTCGGCGAGACGGAGCATCACGATGGAGTCCTTGCCGCCGGAGAACAGCAGCACGGGCTTCTCGAACTCCGCCGCGACCTCGCGGAAGATGTGGATCGACTCGGCCTCCAGCTGGTCGAGCTGGCTCAGCCGGTAGTCATGCATGGGGGTCACCAGGGGTTCTCCCGTCGTTCCTGGGGGTTTCGATCGCGGAGCGAAGAAATCATCCTACCGACCGCTCCTCCCTCACCGAGAACGGCGCCGCATCCTGGCCGCGGACGCCCTTCGGGCGGTCGTGACGGACGATACCGACGGCGAGCAAGAGCTGGCCCGCGAGGTAGGTCAGCATGATCCAGACGCCGGCGGGCTCGGGCCGCGCGACGTCGGCGAGGCCCATGGCGATCAGGGTGTCCGAGAGAAGGAACAGCGCACCGCCCAGCCCGGCCGCGAGGCTGATGCCGAAGGCCGTGACGGCGGTGGCGGTGAGAAGCAGCGAGTAGACCACGATCGGGATCCGCAGCGCCGGCTCCTCCTCGCCGAGCGGCCCCCACAGAACACCGATCGCCGCCGACCACGCGACGAGACCCGCGATGGGGACCCACCAGCGCCGTCGCAGGCCGCGCAGGGCGCCCTGGCGGACGAACCAGGTCACGTAGCAGACGTGAGCGGCGCCGAAGCCCGCCATCCCGAGGACGAACAGCCCGTCGACCTCGAGCGCGACATCTCCGACCCAGGAGAACGCGAGCGCCGCGAGGAGCAGCCGCGGACCGCCGGCACGGTAGACCCAGAGGGCGAGCGCCGGCATCAGCAAGGCCTTGGTCACCGAGGTGGCCAGGCTGTCGTCGACCGCCACCAGGGCGAGATGGACGGCGCTCAGCGCCAGGTACGGGATCATCGAGTCTCCTCGTCCGCACGGCGAGCCCGGTCGACGTCGCGCTTCTCGGCGAAGAGGTCGACGCCCTCGGGCACGCCGATGCGGTCACGGAGCAGCGCCCAGGCGATCGGCCCGAGGATCACCATCCCCGCAGCGATGAGACCGACCGCGACCGGGTCGACGCCGAGCAGGGTGAGGCCGGTCAAGGTCAGCACGACGACGATGCCGCGGCGGACGATGCCCTGGGGGACGCGGTTGGCGATGCGCGCGCCGATGTAGGTGCCGGGCGTTCCTCCGAGGATCAGCGGCACCAGCACCTCGAGGTCGACCCCGGTGATCAGGACGTGCGTGATCGCGGCGGAGAGGACCAGCGGCACGGCCTGGACCAGGTCGGTCCCGACGAGGCGTACGGCGGTGAGCGCCGGATAGAGCAGCAGCAGCGAGACCATGATCAACGAGCCGGAGCCGACGGAGGTCACGCCGACCAGGAGCCCGCCCACGGCGCCGACGAGCACCGTCGGGATCGGCCGCAGCGTGGGGTCGTCGGTGGACGCCGGGCGGCCCTGACGGACGGCCCGGACGTTGAGGAAGGAGCGCAGCGTGTACGTCGCCGCGGTGAGGACGAGCGCGGCGCCGATCGCCGTCTTGACGAACGCCGTCTGGTCGCCCGCGCCCCCGACCGCCTCGATGATGAAGGCGCCCGCGGCGGCCGTGGGGACCGAGCCGAGCATGAGCCAGCCGGCCAGCCTCCAGTTGGGCGAGCCTTCGCGCGCGTGCACGGCGGCTCCGACCGACTTGTTGACGGAGGCGGCGACGAGATCGTTCGCGACCGCGGCCGTGGGGTTGATGCCGAGGAAGATGAGCGCGGGCGTCATCAGGGCTCCGCCGCCCATCCCGGTGAGGCCGACGACGATGCCGACCCCGAAGCTCACCGCGAGGATCGACAGCGCGCCGTAGGTGAGGATGTCGGTCATGCGCGGCCGTCCCACAGACCGGCGGCGACGAGTGCGCCCACCACCTCGTCGAGGACGTCGGGGACGGTCCGGCCGGTGGTGTCGACCGAGACGAGCGCGTCGTCCGGCACCTCGTACGGGGAGGAGATGCCGGTGAACTCCGGGATGGCTCCGGCACGGGCCTTGGCGTACAGGCCCTTGCGGTCGCGACGCTCGCACTCCTCGAGCGGTGTCGCGACGTGGACGAGAGCGAACGAGCCGCCGGCCTCCTCGACCATGGCACGTACCTGCTTGCGCGTGGCGTCGAACGGAGCGATCGGTGAGCAGATCGCGACGCCGCGGTGGCGCGCGATCTCGGCAGCCACCCAGCCGATGCGCGCGATGTTGGTCTCGCGGTCCTGCTTGGAGAAGCCGAGACCCTTGCTGAGGTGGTGGCGCACGACGTCCCCGTCGAGGCTGGTGACGGTACGACGACCGTCCTCGAGAACCAGGTCGTACAGGGCCCGGGCGATCGTCGACTTGCCTGAGCCCGAGAGGCCGGTGAAGAAGACGACGAGGCCTCGCTCGTCCAGCGGCGGCTGGTCGGCGGAGACGATGGCAGCGACCCGGTCGGTCAGCCGCCCGGTGCCCCTGACGGCGAGCACCTCGTCGGCGTAGGCGCGGAGGACGGCGGCGGTGAGGTCGGCGTCGTCGGTCGGCTCGGGCCGGCGGGCCAGCGCCACCGCCACGACCGGACGGTCCGGGAGGGCGGCGAGTGCGGCTCTCACCAGTGCGGGTGCCGTGAGCGTACGGCGCGGGTCGGGGCCGGTGCGGACGATCAGCACGGCGCGGCGTCCGGTCCGCTCCTCGGCGTCGACGACCGCCTCGACGTCGTCGACGGTCAGAGGCTGCTCGACGAGGACGGCGATCGCGTGCGGGTGCTCGGCACGGACGTCGGCGGGAGCGAGGTGCAGCCGGCGGAAGGCGCCGTAGGTCGGACGGGCCAGGGCTCGAACGGTGCGCGACTCCCGGTCGTAGGTCGCCAGGGGAAGGCCTTCGGGATCGAGAAGCTCGACGGGTCCGTGGACCTCGTCCGGGACCGCGACGTCGAGCCGGCGGTCGGCAGGCCACGCACCGAGCAGAACGAGCTCGAGATCGGCGAGCTCCCGTGCGTCGGGGGTCCACTGCGCGTCACTCACGACGGCGATTGTTTCACGCGGCATCGGGACCCATCATCGACGCCGGGCATTTGCATCTGCTTGCTCTTGCAAGCACGATGGAAGGGTGGCAAGGATCAGTGTCGGCAAGACCGTGGAGGACCTGGGCGGCTACCTGCGTGAGCAGCGTCGCCAGGCGCAGCTGTCGCTGCGGCAGCTCGCGGACCTCACCGGCGTCTCGAACCCGTATCTGAGCCAGATCGAGCGTGGACTGCGCAGGCCCTCGGCCGAGGTGCTCCAGCAGATCGCGAAGGCCCTCGCCATCTCGGCCGAGTCGGTCTACGTGCAGGCAGGGCTGCTCGACCCCGACGACTCCGTGAGCGGCGGAGGTGTCGAGGCGGCGATCGCGACCGATCCTCGGCTCGAGGAGCCTCAGCGCCGAGCGCTGCTCGAGATCTACCGCTCGTTCGTCGGCGACTCGCCGACGACGTCGGCCGCGCCAGACGACGGGACCGACCGAACCAAGACCCAGGAGACCCCATCATGAGCATCCAGGACACCATCACCAAGACCGTCATGGGCCTTCCCCTCCAGGCGCTGGCCTTCGTCGGGCAGGCGCAGTCCGCAGCGGCGTCGCTCCTCGCGCAGCTCGGCGAGCTCGACCTCGATGACGTGCAGAAGAGGATCGAGGCCGATGCCAGGGCCCTCCCGGGCCAGGCCGGCGCGCTCTACTTCGACACGATGGGCCGCCTGAAGGACGTCGACGTCGAGGAGATCTTCGACGACCTCGAGGACCGGATCGAGCACAAGCTCGAGGACATCGCCGACGACGTCAAGGAGCTCGTCGTCATGCTGGCCGCTGTGGCCCGCAACGCGGCTGCCGACGTCGCCTCCGGCTCGCCCTTGGGCAAGAAGGGCGCGCAGACCGACGGTGCGCCCGAGCGTGCGTCCAAGGCCACGGTGACCAGCGAGACGCCGATGGCCACGAAGGCGAGTGACGCCCCGACCGCCGCCGCTGCGGCGGCGTCGGCCACGAAGGCGCCGGCCGTCAAGAAGGCTCCCGCGGCCAAGAAGACGTCGACAACCAAGAAGACGTCGACGGCGAAGAAGACTCCGGTGGCGAAGAAGCCCGCGACGAAGACGACGACGCCGACGGCGAAGAAGCCCGCGGCGAAGAAGACGACGCCCACGGCAAAGAAGTCCCCGGCGAAGAAGACGACGCCGACCGCGAAGAAGGCCTCGTCGACACCGACCGCGACGACGGCCGCGAAGGCCGCCGCAAAGAAGTCCCCGGCGGTCAAGAAGGCACCGACGGCCAAGAAGTCCGCCTCCGCCAAGAAGGCGGCAGCCGAGACGGCGCCGGCCGCGCCCGCGACGGCCTCCCCGACGAAGAAGGTCCCCGCCAAGAAGTCCTCCACGGCGAAGAAGGCGCCGTCGACGCCGTCGGCTGCCACGAAGACGCCGGTCAAGAGGGCGGCGCCGTCGACTCCGGCCGGCCCGGGGACGGCCGGCGACGGTCGCTGACGTGTCGTCGGAGCGCGTCCACGGCTGACGGCAACGCGCTCCGACGGGCTACGCTCGGGGGGTGTTCGATCTCTTCGCCGTCCAGAGCCTCGTCGAGCTGATCATCACCGTGCTGATGATCGCGGCCAAGGGGTTCGCCGTTGTCGACGCGGTCTCGCGCTCGCCGCAGGCCTTCGTCGCGGCCGACAAGCAGACCAAGCCGTTCTGGGTCATCCTGCTCGCGCTGGCCCTCGTGGCGAACCTGCTGATCTGGCAGCCCATCGGCATCCTCAACCTCGCCGGGATCGTGGCGGCTCTCGTCTATCTGGCCGACGCGCGTCCCGCGCTCCAGCAGGTCAGCGGACGCTGAGGGGCGGCGAGACCCGCCGTACGACGCCACCGTCGAACACGTGTTCGACGGTAGGCGTACGCTGGCGCCATGTCCGTGCAGTTCCAGGGCTCGCTCTTCGACTCCGCCGACGAGCCCACGCTGGGTCCGCTCAAGGGTCAGGTTGTGCGCCACGACCTGGCGGACGGCGCCTGGGTCGACGTACGCCCTCACTGGGTGGACGGCGCCGACGACCTCTTCGCGCATCTCCACGACACCGTCTCGTGGCGTGCTGACGAGCGTGAGATGTACGAACGCGTCGTCGCGGTGCCTCGGCTCCTGGCGTGGTTCGGTGAGCGCAGCGCCTGGCCGCACCCGGCCCTCGACGAGGCCCGCGAGCGGCTCGGCGACCACTACGAGACGGAGCTCGGGGGGCGTTTCGCGACGGCCGGGCTGTGCCTCTATCGCGACGGCCGCGACTCCGTCGCCTGGCATGGCGATCGCATCGGTCGCAGTCGTACGCAGGACACGATGGTGGCGATCCTGTCCCTCGGGTCGCCCCGGAGGCTCGCGCTGCGACCGCGTGGTGGCGGCACCTCCTTGTCCTTCACCCTCGGGTCGGGCGACCTGCTGGTGATGGGTGGGTCGTGTCAGCGCACCTGGGAGCACGCGATCCCCAAGACGTCGAAGCCCGTCGGGCCGCGCATCAGCGTCCAGCTCAGGCCACGGGGCGTCGGTTAGGCAGGCTCGGTGGGGTCGTCGGAGAGCAGGTCGTCGAGCAGGGAGGCGAGACCGTCCTCCAGGGCTGCGCGCTGAGCGGGCGTGAGACGTTCGAGGATGCGTTCCTCGTGTGCCAGCAGCGAGGCGACGACGCGCTCCACCTCGGCGTGCCCGGCCGACGTGAGTGTGACGGCGACGGCGCGCCGTGCCGCGGCCGACGGCTCGCGGACGACGAGTCCGTCCTCCTCGGCGCGTGCGACTCGCTGCGAGATCGCCCCTGCCGTGACGAGGGACTGCTCGCCGAGCTGTCGCGTCGTGAGCGAGTACGGCGGCCCTGACCGTCGCAGCGTGCTCACGAGGTCCAGGGTGCCGGCGTCCATGCCGAGGGTTCGGAGCGTCCGTCGACGTTGGTCGGCCAGCAGCTTGGCCACCCGCCAGAGCGGGGTGAGCAGGAGGATCGACGAGGTGGCGACGCCAGGGAGCTCGCGCTCCCATGCTCGGGCGATCTCCTCCGCCGACAGTGGACCCACATCGTCCAGGGGCGATTCCCCGGTTTCGCTCATGGCTGCTCCTCGCTATGTTTAGGTCTAAACATAGCGAGGAAGGACAGCGGATGCCACGAGACGTGCTGATCACCGGGGGATCTGGAGGGATCGGACAGGAGCTGGCGCGACGCTGCGTCGAGATCGGTGACCGGGTCGTCGTCACAGGGCGGGACGAAGGGCGGCTCGTCGCCTCGGTCGAGAGGTCAGGCGCTCGTCCGGTCGTCTGCGACCCCACGCGGCCGGAGGAGGTCGAGGCGCTCGTCCGTCAGGTCGGCGGCTCGGTCGACGTGCTGGTGAACATGTCGGGTGGCAACGCCGACTTCGACCGGCAGGGTGTGGATCACCCCAGGCTCGACGACGTCGCCGACACTTGGCGGACGAACCTCGACACCAATCTGCTGAGCACCGTGCTCGTGACGACCGCCGTCCTCGGCGACATGCGTCCAGGCGGTGCGGTCGTCAACGTCGGGTCGATCGGCGCGGAGTACGCCAGCACCTCGTACGGGGTCGCGAAGGCGGCTGTCCAGGCATGGACGGCAGGCCTTTCACGGGAGGTGGGCCCGCGGGGCATCACCGTCAACTGCGTGTCCCCGGGCTACATCGAGGACACGGGCTACTTCAAAGGTCGGCTCACACCGCAGCGCCACGCGGCGCTCGTCAACGCCACGCACGACAAGCGTGCGGGGCTGCCCGCCGACGTCGCGGAGACCGTGCTCTTCCTCGCCTCGGCCGGCGCTCGCCACATCACGGGCCAGACGGTCCACGTCAACGGGGGTGCATTCACCACCCGTTGACGTGGAGCGTCAGAGCCTCAGCCCTTGGGGCCGCGGCGCTTCGACCGGGCGCGCTCGCCGGCGTCCAGGATCACCTTGCGGATCCGGACGTTCGACGGCGTGACCTCGACGCACTCGTCCTCACGGCAGAACTCCAGGCTCTGCTCCAGCGACAGCTTGCGCGGCGGGATCAGCTTCTCGAAGTTGTCGGAGGTGGCGGAGCGGACGTTGGTCTGCTTCTTCTCCTTGGTGATGTTCACGTCCATGTCGTCTTCGCGGCTGTTCTCGCCGACGATCATGCCCTCGTAGACCTCGGTCGTCGGGTCGACGAACATCACGCCGCGCTCCTGCAGGCTCGTCATCGCGTACGCCGAAGCCGCACCGGCGCGGTCCGCGACGAGCGATCCGCTCGGGCGCGTCGAGATCTCGCCGAGCCACGGCTCGTACCCCTCGAAGACGTGGTGCGCGATGCCGGTGCCGCGGGTGTCGGTGAGGAACTCCGTACGGAAGCCGATCAGGCCGCGCGCCGGGACCAGGAACTCCATGCGGACCCAGCCGGTGCCGTGGTTCGTCATCTGCTCCATGCGGCCCTTGCGGACGGCGAGGAGCTGCGTGACGGTGCCGAGGTACTCCTCAGGGCAGTCGATCGTCAGCCGCTCGACGGGCTCGTGGACCTTGCCGTCCACGATGCGGGTGACGACCTCGGGCTTGCCCACGGTGAGCTCGAAACCCTCGCGGCGCATCTGCTCCACGAGGATCGCCAGCGCCAGCTCGCCACGGCCCTGGACCTCCCAGGCATCCGGGCGCTCGGTCGGGAGCACCTTGATCGACACGTTGCCGACCAGCTCACGCTCGAGGCGGTCCTTGACGAGGCGAGCGGTGACCTTGGTGCCCTTCTCGCGACCGGCGAGCGGCGAGGTGTTCGTGCCGATCGTCATCGAGATCGCCGGCTCGTCGATCTGGATGAGGGGGAGCGGCTTCGGGTCGTCCGGATCGGCGAGCGTCTCACCGATCATGATCTCCGGGATACCGGCGACGGCGACGATGTCACCGGGGTTCGCCTCCTCGGCGGGGACACGCTCGAGCTCCTCGGTCCGGAGCAGCTCGGTGATCTTCACCCGGTCGACGGAGCCGTCGCGCTTGCACCACGCGACCTGAGTGCCCTTGCGCAGCGTGCCCTCGTGGACGCGGATCAGCGCGAGACGGCCGAGGAACGGCGAGGCGTCCAGGTTGGTGACGTGCGCCTGGAGAGGGGCGCCCTCGGTGTAGGTCGGGGCGGGGACGGTGTCGAGGATCGTCTGGAACAGCGGGGCAAGATCCTCGCTGTCGGGCAGACCGCCGTCCGAGGGCTGGGTGAGCGAGGCGCGTCCGGCCTTCGCCGACGCGTACACGACGGGGAAGTTGAGCGCTTCGGCGTCGGTGGAGTCGTCGAGCAGGTCC
>NZ_JARBCJ010000118.1:0-10785 GCF_028803055.1 Mumia sp. | reverse complement strand
GGGTTGCGCTCCTTCATGAGGTCGAACGCCTGGACCGACTCCAGACCCGGCATCGAGAAGTTGTCCGAGGTCTTGCCCGACAGCGTCGCCGCACCGGTCCCCGCGAGCAGCAGGACGGCCAGCCACGCGACGAGGACACTCTTGCGGTGGCGGAACGCCCACCGACCGAGGCGGTAGAGGTACCAGGACACGGTGTCTCCTGTGGTTCGTGCGCCAGTGGGCGCGTGGGAGGGATCAGGGAGAGGGGGACGTGACGCCGAGCGCGGGGAGCAGCACGGCGTCGAGGAACCGGGTGACGTACGCGAGGTCGGACGGCTCTCCGTCGATGACCTCTCGCAGCAGGGCCGGCCCCGTCATGGTGACGACGACGAACGGGAGCGCCGGGTTGTCGGCCGCGACCTCCCCGCGTGCGACGGCACGCTCGAGGAGGACACCGATCTCGGCGCTCCGGCTGGCGACGATGCGCTCGCGGAGCGACTCGGCCAGCTCCGGGTGCGTCTTGCAGGCGTGGATGACCGCGACGAGGAGGCCGATCTCGGCATCCTCGGCGTGACCGTGGTCGCAGGCCAGGGCCAGGAGGTCCCCGCGCAGACTGCCGGTGTCGGGCAGCTCGGACGCATCCGGTGCCAGGGCACCGATGGCGCTGGTGACCAGCGCCTCCTTGCTGCCCCACTGGCGATACAGCGTCGCCTTGCTGGAGCGCGTCATGTCCGCGACACCGTCCATCGTGAGCTTGTCGTAGCCCACGTCGGCGAGCAGGCGCAGCACAGCCGCGTACAGCTCGTCGGTACGTTCGGGCGTCAGACGGCTCATGCAGAGACCTCGCAGACGAGTGGACGAGACATGACGTGACAGCGAAACGAAACCGTTTCGTACCGATCGTAGGCCGCGACACCTGAGAACGAACATCGCCGACAGGTGTGCTCGCTCACACCCCGTCGGTCGCCGCCAGCACCCAGGTAGCGTCGGGGGCATGGCAGACCTCGGCACGGCCCTCCGCTCCCTCCTCGACGGCCCGTACGCGCAGGCGCGCGAGTCGACACGCGACCTGCTCGCGAGCACCGGCGTCCTCACCGACCCGAGCCACAGCGTGGAGGAGCAACGGACCCAGACCCGCGAGGCGCTCCTCGCGCTGGCCAAGAGCGGTATCCCGGCCGCCGGGTTCGCCAAGGACCACGGCGGCACGGGAGATCCCGGCGCCTCGATCGTCGGGTTCGAGATGCTGGTGTACGCCGATGTCTCGCTGATGGTGAAGGCGGGAGTCCAGTGGGGTCTGTTCGGCGGCGCCGTCGAGAACCTCGGCACCCAGCGCCACCACGACACGTACCTTCCCCGCATCATCGACGGCGACCTCCTCGGCTGCTTCGCGATGACCGAGACCGGCCACGGGAGCGACGTCCAGAGCCTCGAGACGACAGCGACGTACGACGCCGCCACGGGTGAGTTCATCATCGACTCGCCGACCGCGACGGCGCGCAAGGACTACATCGGCGGCGCCGCCCACGACGCGACGCTGGCCGCGGTCTTCGCGCAGCTGGTCACCGCGGGCCCGGGCGAGGAGCCGCACTCGCGCGGGGTCCACTGCCTTCTCGTGCCGCTGCGGGACGACGAAGGCCGAGACCTCCCCGGTGTCACCACCTCCGACTGCGGGGTCAAGGGCGGCCTCAACGGCGTCGACAACGGCCGGATCGTGTTCGACCAGGTCCGGGTGCCGCGCGAGAACCTGCTCGACCGCTACGCGAGCGTGGCCGAGGACGGCACCTACTCCTCCCCCATCGAGAACCCCAACCGCCGCTTCTTCACGATGCTCGGCACCCTGATCCGCGGACGTGTCAGCATCGCGGGCGCCAGCGGCGCGGCCGCCCGCCAGGCGCTGGCGATCGCGGTCCGCTACGCCCTGCGCCGTCGGCAGTTCGGCGCACCGGGCGCCGCTGCGGGCGAGCCGCAGGAGGTGCTGCTGATGGACTACCGCACCCACCAGCGCCGGCTGCTGCCCGCGCTCGCCCGGGCGTACGCCCTCCAGACCGCTCAGAACGGCCTCGTGGAGACCCTCTCGAACATCCAGGGCGCCGGCGCCGTGGCTGACCCCACCGCGCAGCGCAACCTCGAGGCACTCGCCGCCGGGGTCAAGGCGTACGCCTCCTGGCACGCCACCGAGACGATCCAAGAGTGCCGCGAGGCGTGCGGCGGCGCCGGCTACATGGCCGCGAACCGCCTCACCACCCTCAAGGCCGACACCGACGTGTTCACCACCTTCGAGGGTGACAACACCGTGCTCATGCAGCTGGTCGGCAAGGAGCTGCTCACCGGATACGCCGACGACGTGCGCGGGCTCGACCCCCTCGGCATGGCGAGCTTCGCGGTCTCCAACGCCGCCGAGGTCGTGCTCGAGCGCACGCCGGTGGCACCGCTGGTGGCGCGGCTGCGCGACGCGACGCGCCGTGAGGGCGACGAGCCCGACCTCCTCGACCGCGGCACCCAGATCTCGCTGCTCACCGACCGCGAGGAGCACCTGCTCGACACGCTCGCCCGCCGCATGCAGGCCGCCCGCAAGCTGTCTGGCGCGGAGGCTTTCGCCGCCGTCAACCGGGCGCAGGACCACCTGGTCCACCTCGGCCGCGCCCACGTCGAGCGGGTGGTGCTCGAGTCGTTCGTGGCTGCCGTGTGCGAGGTCGAGGACGACGAGCTCCGGTCGGTCCTCGACGCCGTCTGCGACCTCTACGCACTGAGCGTGGTGGAGGCCGACAAGGCATGGTTCCTGGAGCACCGGAGGCTGTCGGTCGGGCGCGCAAAGAACGTGACGGCCTCGGTCAACGCGCTCTGCGAGCGGCTGCGGCCCCACGCCGCCGACCTGGTCGATGCGTTCGGGATCCCGGAGAACCTCCTCGACGTCGAGATGCTGCGCTAGGCAGAGCCCGACGAGGCCTCGAAGTCGGCGCTGACCTCGGCGCCGACCTGGATGTCGTCCGGACGCAGCTCCATGCCGCCGTACGACTCCGGCCCGGCAGCCGCTCGCATCGCTGTCGCCTCGCCGAAGGCCGACACCGGCCCGACGTGTGGACGCAGTCCGTGCTCGTACAGCGCGACGAGGTGGACGGGCCCGAGGCCGAGAGCGCCGGCGTAGGCCTGAGCGCGGACCACCGCGTCGCGCGCCGCGTCCGCACGGACCGTCGCGACGGCGGCGTCGCGACGCACCTCGGTGAGTGCCCACTCCACTCCGTCGACGGCGACGCCGTCGAGCAGCGCGACCTCGCCCACCCATCGCGAGAGGGCGTCGAAGTCACGGAACGTCACCCGTACGCCAGCGCTCGCGCGGAAGCGTCGGACCTTCGTCTCGTCCTCCTGCGCGCTCGGCTTGATCCACTCGTCGTAGATCCACGCCGAGACCTGGTCGGCCCCCCACCACGTCGCCGAACCCGAGGTGACGTGCTGCTTGGCCTGTCCGACGAGAGTGCTGTGAGTGCGCGCAGCGGCGGCCACGACGTCGTCGCGGCGCGGTCCGGCGAACGACACGGTGAGCCGGACGGTCCCACGCTCGGCGGCGATGGTCTGGACGGCACGTCCCATCACGGTGAT
This sequence comes from Mumia sp., assembly GCF_028803055.1. NCBI lineage: Bacteria > Bacillati > Actinomycetota > Actinomycetes > Propionibacteriales > Nocardioidaceae > Mumia > Mumia sp. The sequence goes on along the minus strand of NZ_JARBCJ010000118.1, from coordinate 7,209 downwards.
CTTGGGCATGGCCGCACCCTAGCCGCCACCGGACCGCTCAGGCGTCGGCGTCAGACAGGGTCGGCGTCGCTGAGGATCCGCTGGAACAGGACGTGGTCCTGCCACGCCCCGGCGATGAAGAGGTAGTCCGGCGCCACGCCGATCGCCGAGAAGCCGTTGCGGCGGAGCACCTGCTGCGAGCCGGCGTTGTGCAGCAGCGTCGCGGCCTGGAGGCGGTGCAGCCCCTCGGCGCGCGCATGGTCGCAGACCGCCGCGACCGCCCGGGTCATCAACCCTCGACCGGTGTGCTCGCCGTCGGTCCAGTAGCCGAGGTGACCGTTGCCGAAGACCGCGCGCACGATGTCGTTGACGTTGACCGACGCCACCACGGCGTCCGCCCCGTCCACGACGACCGCGGTGATGCTCTCGCCCCTGGCGTCGGACGCCACGCGGGAGTGGAGTCGTCGCGCCTGCTCGTCCACGGCGAAGAACCCGTCGCCTCTCACCGGCTCCCACGGAGCCAGGTGCGCACGGTTGCGCAGGTAGGCCGCCGCCAGTGCCGGAGCGTCGTCGGGCGTCACCGACCGGAGCAGATAACCGTCACCGAGCGCGACGCGCAGCTCGGTCGCCGCACCCGTCACGAGCGAGGGTCGACGGAGCCGGCGGAAGACTCCACCTGCTGGTCGGCCTCGGCGTCGGCCTGGGCCGTCTCCTTGAGCACCTGCTCGGACGCATCCCCTTCGGGCGCCGTCTCCTCAGAGGACTGCGTCTCAGAGGCCTGCGTCTCGGTCAGGGCGCCCGCCGGCGTGCTCAGGACCGCTCCGGGCGGAGCGACGCGAGCGATGACCGGCGGGGTCTCGCCGACGATGGCGTTGTGGCCACCGCGCCAGAAGATGTAGCGGGACCCCAGGTTGATCATCGTCGCCAGGCGGTTGCGCCCGCCGAGCAGGAAGTACAGGTGGACGACGATCCAGGTCACCCACGCGAAGAAGCCGGTCAGCTTGCCGAAGGGCCGCAGCTCCGCGACGGCCGAGCTGCGGCCGATCGTCGCCATCGTGCCCTTGTCGAGGTACGAGAAGGGCTTGCGCTCCTTGCCCTTCAGACGCGCACGGATGTCCTTCGCGGCGTACTTGCCGCCCTGCAGCGCCGGCTGGGCGAGCTGCGGCAGCGCGCGGTCCCCGTCCTCCACCGCGATGTCGCCCACGGCGTAGACGTTCTCCAGGCCCTGCACGCGCAGGTGGTCGTCGACCATGATCCGACGTCCGCGGCCGAGCGGGACGCCCCAGTTCGCGATGACGGGGTGGGTGGTGATGCCGGAGCCCCAGATGACCATGTCGGCGGGGATGAACTCCCCGTCGTTCACGATCACGCCGTCGGGCCTGACCTCCTTCACCGAGGTCTCGAGCCGCAGGTCGACCCCGCGCTTCTCCAGCGACCGGCGAGCGTAGTTGCGCAGCTTGGGCGCGAACGGCCCGAGCACGTGGGGCGCCATCTCCACCAGCGTGATGTGGACGCGCTCCGTGTCGATCTCGGGATAGGTGACCGGCATGTCGTGGTTGCGCATCTCCGCCAGCGCCCCGGCCGTCTCGACGCCGGTCGGACCGCCGCCGACGACGACGGCCCGGAACTCGGTGTCGCGGCCGTTGACCGCCGCGTCCTCGAGGATCGCGAACATCCGGTCACGCACGGCGAGAGCGTGCGAACGGCGGTAGAGCGGCAGCGAGTACTCCTCGGCACCCGGGATGCCGAAGAAGTTGGCGGTCGTGCCGGAGGCGATGATCAGGTAGTCGTACGACAGCGTCAGGCCGCCGTCGAGGTTGATGGTGCGCGTCGAGTGCTCCATCGACGTGACGGTGCCCTTCAAGAAGCGCACGTTGTCCTGCTTGGAGCGGATCGAACGCAGGAACCACGTGATGTCGCCGGGGTTCAGGGTCGAGGTCGCGACCTGGTAGAGCAGGGGCTGGAACGTGTTGTAGGTGTGCCGGTCGACGAGCGTCACGTCGACGTCGGCGCGCTTGAGCGCCCGCACTGCAGACACTCCGCCGAAGCCACCGCCCACGACCACCACGTGCGGCCGGTTCCGGGGCATGATCTGCGAGTCTCCCATGACTTTCAGCGTACGCCGCGGATGTGAGACCCGTATATGAGGTCGAAGCGGCGACCGGCGGGGCGTGACGTGTCTCACCTCCCTACGATTGGCACATGAGTGATCACTACGACGTCGTCGTCCTCGGCGCCGGACCGGGCGGTTACGTCGCCGCGATCCGCGCCGCACAGCTCGGCAAGTCCGTGGCTGTCATCGAACCCAAGTACTGGGGAGGTGTCTGCCTCAACGTCGGGTGCATCCCCAGCAAGTCCCTCCTGCGCAACGCCGAGCTCGCGCACATCATCCAGCACGAGGCCGAGTCCGTCTTCGGTATCGGCGTCGGTGACGTCACGCTCGACTACGGCAAGGCGTACTCCCGCAGCCGCGAGGTCGCCGACGGGCGCGTCAAGGGCGTCCACTTCCTCATGAAGAAGAACAAGATCGCCGAGATCCACGGCACGGGCACCTTCACCGGCCCCAAGGCGATCGAGGTGGCGCTCAACGACGGTGGCTCGCAGGAGGTCACCTTCGACGCGTGCATCATCGCCACCGGTTCGACGACCCGCCTGCTCCCCGGCACTCAGCTCTCCGAGCGCGTGGTGACGTACGAGGAGCAGATCCTGGCCGACGACCTGCCGGGATCGATCATCATCGCCGGTGCCGGCGCGATCGGTGTCGAGTTCGCGTACGTCCTCAACTCGTACGGCGTGAAGGTGACGATCGTCGAGTTCCTCGACCGCGCCGTCCCCAACGAGGACGCCGACGTGTCCAAGGAGCTCGCCCGCGGCTACAAGAAGCTCGGGATCGAGATCCTCACCTCCACCCGCGTCGACGCGATCGACGACTCGGGCGACAAGGTCAAGGTGACCGTCACCCGCAACCCCGAGGGCAACGCCAAGGAGGAGGTCCTCGAGGCCGACAAGGTCCTCCAGGCCATCGGCTTCGCCCCCCGCAGCGAGGGCATCGGCCTCGACAAGGCCGGCGTCAAGGTCTCCGACCGTGGCGCGATCGAGATCGACGACTACATGCGGACGAACGTCGACGGCATCTACGCGATCGGCGACGTCACCGCCAAGCTGATGCTGGCCCACGTCGCCGAGGCCCAGGGCATCGTGGCGGCGGAGACGATCGGCGGCGTCGAGACGTTCCCGCTCGACTACGCGATGATGCCGCGCGCGACGTTCTGCCACCCGCAGATCGCGTCGTTCGGCTACACCGAGGCCCAGGCCAAGGAGCTCGGCTTCGACGTCAAGGTCGACAAGTTCCCGTTCACCGCCAACGGGAAGGCGCCCGGCCTGGCCGACACGGCGGGCTTCGTGAAGCTGGTGACCGACACGACCTACAAGGAGCTGCTCGGGGCACACCTCGTCGGCCCTGAGGTCACGGAGATGCTGGGCGAGCTGACGCTGGCCCAGCGCTGGGACCTGACCGCGGACGAGGTGGCACGCAACGTCCACGCCCACCCCACGCTGTCCGAGGCGGTGCAGGAGGCCGTCCACGGCGCAGCGGGGCACATGATCAACCTCTGACCTCGACGCCAGAGCGCCGAAGCCCCCTCCCGCACCAGCGGGAGGGGGCTTCGGCGTTCAGACCAGAGCGGTCAGTGCTTGCCGTGGCCGTGGCCGTGGCCGTGCCCGTGGCCGTGCCCGTTGCCGTGGCCTCGCGAGTACGAAGGCTGCGACTGCGGGTTGAACTCGTCGTACTTGTAGCCCTTGGCACCCGCCAGGCGACGATCCTTCACCTGGAAGACGTCGAAGCCCTTCTGGATGTCGCTGGAGTAGATGTAGCCGTTGTAGTAGTACGCCGACCACGATCCACCGAGGATCAGACGATCAGCGGAGAGCGGGCCGCGGTCGAACCACGCCAGCTCCTTCGGGTTGGCCGAGTCGGTGAAGTCCCACACCGAGATGCCGCCCTGGTACCAGGCCTGGACCATGATGTCCTTGCCCTTGATCGGGATCAGGGACCCGTTGTGCGCCACGCAGTTCTCGGTGTTGGCCTGGGTCCGCGGGATCTTGAAGTAGCTCTTGAACACCAGCTGGTTGCCGCGCTCGATGTCGTAGATCGCGTCCGCGCCCTTGGTCTGGCCGACGGTCGGGTTGCAGGTCGGGCCGCCACCGCCGCCGAGCTCGTCGGTGAAGACGACCTTGCTGCCCTCGTTGTTGAACGTCGCCGAGTGCCAGAACGCGAAGTTGGTGGTGTCGCGGACCTGCTCGATCACCTTCGGGTTCGCACGGTCCTTGATGTCGAAGAGGACGCCGTCACCCATGCAGGCGCCTGCGGCGATGTCCTTCGACGGGTATGCCGTGATGTCGTGGCAGCCCGACGTGGTCGACGAGTAGTTGCCCGGCGGGTTGCCGCCGTCAGGGAAGACGACCGGCTCGGACACGACCGCCGCGGCGGCCGGGTTCTTCACCGGGATCTTGACGACCGAGACCAGGTCGTGGGGCGGCTGGCAGTCGGGGAACGCCACGTTGGGCGAGTAGGACGAGACGTAGACGAAGAGGTCCTTCTTGTTCTTCGACGGCGCCAGCGTGTGCGTGTGCGAACCACACTTGGTCTCGACCGAAGCGACGTACTTCGGGGCCGTGGGCCGGCTGATGTCGAAGATCTTCAGGCCCTCCCACGACTCCTTCACCGTCGCGGGCTGGGTCGTGTTGTCGCACGAGTCGTTGCTGCGGCTGGAGTCGGTGCTGAGGATCAGCAGGTTGCCGCTCACCGAGATGTCGTTCTGGGAGCCGGGGCAGAGCACCTGGGTGACCTGCTTGGGCCTGCTGCCCTTCTTGATGTCATAGACCGTGAAGCCGTTGTAGTTGCCGGCGAAGGCGTAGTTGCCCTGGAACGCCAGGTCGGTCTGGAAGGCTTCCTCCGGCGCGAAGGCCCCGTTCTTGGGGATGTTCGCGAGCAGCCTCATGTTGGGGCTGGAGGCGGTCTCGCCGACGCCGAGCTCGGTGGAGCTGTCGTCGACGGCGGCCAGCCGCTGGGCGGCCACGGGAGCCGGCGAGCTGCCGTCGTCGGGGACGCCGGCCGAAGGGCCGGCACCAGCGAGGGAGGCGAGGACGAGCGCGCTTGCGCCCGCGGAGACGGTAATTGCGCGGGTGAGACGTGATCGTTTCAATGGGTTCATGGTGAGAACCCCTTCTCGTGAGGTTCCCAGCAGCATTGCGCCATTAGCAGAATTCCGCAACGCTTCAGACATCACCACTTCCGAAGGGACGTTCGTCCGTTGACCTCACGCTCACGCCGCCCGGTCGCTCTCACGCTCGTCGGTCTCGTCCTGACCGCTGGAGCGCTCACCGCCTGCTCGGAGGACGGCGAGGCGGGAGGCGAGGAGACGAGCCCACCGCCGGCCCAGGGCACCGTGCTGCAGCCGGGTCGCCCTGGCGAGCCCAACGCCTCTGTCGCCCCCGAGGACTACCCGAAGGCCGCGAAGCAGAACGAGGCGGACGTCGACTTCATCACGATGATGATCACCCACCACCTCCAGGCGCTGGAGATGACCGAGCTGGCGAAGACCCGGGCGGAGCACGCGAGCGTGCGCAGCCTCTCCGACCGCATCTCGGCGTCCCAAGGCCCGGAGATCCACGCGATGGTGGCGTGGCTGGAGGCTCGAGGACTTCCGGTGCCCGAGGGTGCCGAGGGCCACGGAGGCCACGGTGACCACGGACCGACGACCCAGGCTCCCGACATGGCCTACGGGATGCTGACCGACGACGAGATGAAGGCCTTGGCAGGCGCCGACGGCAACGCGTTCGACCAGCTCTTCCTGCGCGGCATGATCGAGCACCACTCGGGCGCGGTGGCCATGGCCGAGACGGCCCAGGCCGAGGGATCCGACCTGGTCGTCAGCGAGATCGCCGCCGATGTCGCGTCAGGGCAGGGCGCGGAGATCGCACGGATGCAGGTGCTGCTCGACCAGGTCGCCTGACGCCGGCTAGCGACGGGCCGCCCGAAACCAGTCCGACACCTCGCGGCGCCAGACCAGGACGACGCAGGCGACCTCGGCCAGCAGCCACACGAGCCCCAACGGCGCGGTCAGCACGGACGCGACCATGCCGAGGGCGGCGACCACGGTGAAGACGATCCGCGTGGCGGGGCTGCGCGACAGCATCGCCAGTGCGGACACCGCTCCGGCGACCGCGAGGAGCGCCAGAGCGAGGGAGAGCCAGAACATCGTCCGGGCCAGCTCGGCGGCCGTCATGCCGAGCTGGCCGAGGATGTCGGAGTCGGCGATCATGGGCTGCTCGGCGATGAGGTCGGCGTACTGCCCCGGCGACGCGAGATAGAGCAGGACGTTGAGGCCGAACACCGCGGCAGCCACACCAGACAGCGCCGCGGCGACGACCACGGCCGTCACCAGCGGGCGCGGTCGACCCGGGACCGGCATCCGACCGTACGGCGCAGGGTTGGCGCCCGGTCCGTACTGCGACGACTGCGGCGAGAACGGCTGCGAGACCGCCTCGGGACCAGACGCGTACGGACGCGCAGCAGGTGCCGGCTGACCGCCCGACGCCGCCGGGTCGGGCGCGCGCACGGAGGGCGGCGGCGCCTGGGTCTGCGACGTGGGCAGCACAGGCGTCGGAGGGCCCGGAGGGTCCACAGGCCGATGTTGCTGCGACGTGGTCTCGGCGGGAGCCTCTCCGGCGAACCAGGCACGACTCTCTCTGCCCCACAGGAACACGACCACCATCACCCCGAGGAGCGCCGGGACGATGCCCGCTGCCCCGGCGACGAGGAAGGCGAGGCTCGAGAGCACGGCGAGGACGGTCAGACCGATCCGCGCACCGCGGTGACGCTTGGCCGTCCAGATCGCCAAGACGATCGCCGCCGCGGACAGCGCTCCGGCGCCCATGAGCACGCCGCGCAGCCATCCGAGCGCCTGGTCGACCGAGATCGCACCGTCGGCCGGTCCTGCCGCGAGCGCGTCCTCGATCTGCTCGCGGACCTCGATCGAGCCCCAGTTCGACAACGTCGACACGATGCTGACCAGCACGATCGCGGAGGCGACACCCGCCGCCAGGCAGGCCATCGTCACCTTCTGGGGACGTGCTGTCGTCGCGTTGGCCATGGGGCTATCCCATCACGCGGCCGTCAGCGCACCAGCAGGCGGTGAGCCCGCCGTCACCTGAGGCGGTGACGGCGGG
>NZ_JARBCJ010000117.1:0-10858 GCF_028803055.1 Mumia sp. | reverse complement strand
GGTCCAACAACGTCTACAACCTGGTCACCAAGCGCGCCATCTGCGAAGAGGGCGCGACCATGGAGTGGGTCGACGGCAACATCGGCTCCAAGGTGACCAGGAAGTACCCCGCCATCTACCTGATGGGCGAGCACGCCCGTGGCGAGACGCTGTCCCTGGCGTTCGCCGGCGAGGGCCAGCACCAGGACTCCGGCGCCAAGATGGTCCACGCCGCGCCGCACACCTCGAGCTCGATCATCTCGAAGTCGGTGGCACGTGGCGGGGGCCGCGCGTCGTACCGCGGTCTGCTCCAGGTCCAGGAGGGCGCCGAGCACTCCGCGTCCACGGTCAAGTGCGATGCGCTGCTCGTCGACGACATCAGCCGCTCCGACACCTACCCGTACGTCGACGTCCGTGAGGACGACGTGTCGCTGGGCCACGAGGCCACCGTCTCGAAGGTCAGCGACGACCAGCTCTTCTACCTGATGAGCCGCGGGATGGAGGAGGACGAGGCGATGGCGATGATCGTGCGTGGCTTCGTCGAGCCCATCGCGCGCGAGCTCCCCATGGAGTACGCGCTCGAGCTCAACCGTCTGATCGAACTGCAAATGGAAGGTGCCGTCGGGTGACCGCCCCCACAACTACGACAACCCGTCCCGCAGGGCCGCTGGCCGGCCCGGTCGAGACCCAGGTCATCAGCCACCTGCACCCGGAGGGGTCGTTCGACCCCGCCGACCACGAGGTGCCCAAGGGGCTGGAGGAGATCTGGCGCTTCACCCCGCTGAAGCGCCTGCGCGACCTGCACAAGGACGCCCCTCTCGACGGTCACGACTACGAGGTCGAGATCGACGCCGCGCCCGAGGTCCGTGCCGAGTCGGTCCTCGTCGAGGACTCGACCGTGCGCGGCACCTCGACGTACGTCCCCGTCGACCGGATCTCCGCCCGAGCTTGGGAGGCGTCTGACCGTGTCTTCACGGTGACGGTCCCCGCGGAGACCGTGGCCTCGAAGCCCACCTGGGTGACGTTCCGTGGCACGGGCTCGGAGAAGGCCGGTGCCGGTCATGTCGTGATCACGGCCGAGCCCTTCTCCCGCGCCACCGTGGTGATCGACTACGTCGGCTCGGCCACGCTGTCCCAGAACGTGGAAATCGTCGTCGAAGACGGTGCTGAACTGACCGTTGTGTCGGTTCAGGACTGGGACGACGACGCCGTCCACGTGTCGCACCACCACGCCCACATCGGGCGCGACGCCAACCTCAAGCACGTGCTCGTCAGCTTCGGCGGCGACCTCGTCCGGATCAACGCGTCGGTCGAGTACGCCGGCACCGGCGGCAACGTCGACATGCTCGGCCTCTACTTCGCCGACGCCGGCCAGCACCTCGAGCACCGTCTCTTCGTCGACCACAACCAGCCCAAGGGCCGCAGCAAGGTCGAGTACAAGGGCGCACTGCAGGGCAAGGACGCCCACACCGTGTGGATCGGCGACGTGCTGATCCGCAAGGAGGGTGTCGGCATCAACACGTACGAGAGCAACGACAACCTCGTCCTGACCGACGGGGCGCGTGCCGACTCGGTGCCCAACCTCGAGATCGAGACCGGCGAGATCGAGGGCGCGGGCCACGCGTCGACGACCGGCCGCTTCGACGACCTGCACCTCTTCTACCTGCAGAGCCGCGGCATCCCCGAGGTCGAGGCGCGCCGGCTGGTCGTGCACGGCTTCTTCAACGACGTGATCCGCCGTACGGGGGTGCCCGAGATCCAGGAGCGCCTCCTGCAGACGGTCGAGACCGAGCTCGCCAAGCACGTCGGTGTCGCCGACGTGGTCGCCGGGGCGTGAGCCGATGAGCGGCTTCACGCACGCGGCTGAGCTCGCCGACGTCCCTGACGGGGGAGTGCTGGCGGTCGAGGTCGAGGGCCTCGACCTCGCACTCGTCCGTTGCGGTGACGAGGTGGTCGCCGTCCGTGACGAGTGCTCGCACGCCGCGGTTTCGCTGTCGGAGGGGGAGGTGGAGGACTGCACGCTCGAGTGCTGGCTCCACGGCTCGCGCTTCGACGCACGGACCGGCGAGGTGCTCAACCTGCCCGCGACCGAGCCTGTGCCGGTCTATCCCTGCAAGGTCACCGAGGACGCGACCGTCCTCGTCGACGTGACCAGCCCCAGCATCTGATCCTCACAAGAAACGACGGAGTCACCACACATGTCCACTCTCGAGATCCGCGACCTCCACGTCTCGGTGGCCACCGAGGACGGCGCCAAGGAGATCCTCAAGGGCGTCAACCTGACCGTGAAGTCGGGCGAGACGCACGCCATCATGGGCCCCAACGGCTCGGGCAAGTCGACCCTCGCGTACTCGATCGCCGGCCACCCCAAGTACGACATCACCTCCGGCTCGGTGACCCTCGACGGCGTCGACGTCCTCGACATGACCGTCGACGAGCGCGCGCGTGCGGGCCTCTTCCTCGCCATGCAGTACCCCGTGGAGATCCCGGGCGTCTCGGTCGCGAACTTCCTCCGCGCCGCCAAGACCGCCATCGACGGTGAGGCTCCGCCGCTGCGCACGTGGATCAAGGACGTCAACGGCGCTCTCGAGCGGATGACGCTCGACAAGACCTTCTCCCAGCGCTCGGTCAACGAGGGCTTCTCCGGCGGCGAGAAGAAGCGCCACGAGATCGCCCAGCTCGAGCTGCTCAACCCGAAGTTCGCGATCCTCGACGAGACCGACTCCGGCCTCGACATCGACGCTCTGCGCATCGTCTCCGACGGCGTCAACCGCTTCTCCGAGCAGGGTGACCGCGGCGTCCTGCTGATCACGCACTACACACGCATCCTGCGCTACATCAAGCCGGACTACGTGCACGTGTTCGTCAACGGCAAGGTTGCCGAGGTCGGCGGCGCCGACCTCGCCGAGGAGCTCGAGGCCAACGGCTACGACAAGTACACCAAGGCCGCCGTCTGATGAGCGTCCCCGGCGGATACGACGTCGAGAAGGTTCGGGAAGACTTCCCGATCCTCGGTCGGACCATGGCCGGGGACCGCCCGCTCGTCTACCTCGACAGCGCGAACACGTCGCAGAAGCCGACGCAGGTCGTCGACGCGATCACGGAGCACTACCTCCGCCATAACGCCAACGTCGCGCGTGCGATGCACCAGCTGGGCGCGGAGGCGAGCGAGGCGTTCGAGGACGCGCGGACGACGATCGCGAGCTTCGTCAACGCCCCCTCTCGCGAGGAGGTCGTCTTCACCAAGAACGCGTCCGAGGCGCTGAACCTCGTGGCCAACGCGTACCGCAACGCCGAGGGTGACCTCGCGCTGCGGCCCGGTGACGAGATCGTGATCACCGAGCTCGAGCACCACTCCAACATCGTCCCGTGGCAGCTGCTGGCGCAGCGGACGGGCGCGACGCTGCGGTGGTTCGGGCTGACCGACGAGGGGCGCCTCGACCTGTCGACGCTCGATGAGCTGATCAACGAGCGGACGCGGATCGTGTCCGTGTCGTGGGTGTCCAACATGCTGGGCACCGTCAGCCCGCTCGACGTCATCATCGCCCGGGCGCACGCCGTCGGTGCCGTCGTCGTGGTCGACGCGTCGCAGGCCGTCCCGCAGATGCCCGTCGACCTGACCGCGCTCGGTGCCGACTTCGTCGCCTTCACCGGCCACAAGATGGTCGGTCCGACCGGCATCGGCGTGCTCTGGGGCCGCATGCCGCTTCTCGAGGAGCTCCCGCCGTTCCTCGGTGGTGGCGAGATGATCGAGACCGTGACGATGGAGCGTTCGACGTACGCGCGGCCGCCGGCCAAGTTCGAGGCCGGCACGCCGCCGATCGTCCAGGCGGTCGGGCTCGGCGCCGCGGCCGACTACCTCGCGTCGCTCGGCATGGAGAACGTCGCCGCGCACGAGCGCGAGATCACCGCGTATGCGTTGAAGCGGCTCGGCGAGATCGACGGCCTCACCATCGTGGGGCCGACCGAGGCCGTGGAGCGCGGGGGAGCGGTGAGCTTCGTGGTCGACGGGGTGCACCCGCACGACGTGTCGCAGCTGCTCGACTCGTACGGCATCGCCGTACGCGCGGGTCACCACTGCGCCAAGCCGGCCCACCGGCGCTTCGGTGTGCAGTCGACGACCCGCGCGTCGTTCTACCTCTACACGACCCAGGCCGAGATCGATGCCCTGGTCGAGGGAATCGAACGCACCCAGAAGTACTTCAAGGTGGTGTGACGACGATGAACGTGGACGCCCTGTACCAGGAGATCATTCTCGACCACTACAAGAAGCCCCACGGCAGCGGACTGCGCGACCCGTACGAGGCTGAGGTCCACCACGTCAACCCGACCTGCGGCGACGAGATCACGCTGCGCGTGCACCTCGACGGTGACCGGGTCGCCGACGTCTCGTACGACGCCGAGGGCTGCTCGATCAGCCAGGCGTCGGCGTCGGTGCTCAACGACCTCGTCGTCGGCAAGACGGTTGCTGAAGGGCTGGCGGTGCTCGACGAGTTCCAGACCCTGATGCAGGGCCGCGGACAGGTCGAGCCCAACGAGGACGTGCTCGAGGACGGCATCGCCTTCGCGGGCGTGGCGCAGTTCCCCGCCAGGGTGAAGTGTGCGCTGCTGTCGTGGATGGCATGGAAGGACGCGACGGCCCAGGCCGCCGCGCAGGAGAGCCAGGAGACCCGATGAGCGACACCGCACCGAGCCAGACCACCGACGACCTTCCCGAGGTCGATCTCACCCCGGTGGGCAAGAGCGTGACCACGCCCGAGGACGTCAACGAGGCGATGAAGGACGTGGTCGACCCCGAGCTCGGCATCAACGTCGTCGATCTCGGCCTCGTCTACGACGTCGAGGTCGACCCGGCCAACAATGCCGTGATCGACATGACGCTGACCTCGGCGGCGTGCCCGCTGACCGACGTCATCGAGGACCAGACCCGGCAGGCGCTGGAGGGCATCGTCAACGACTTCCGCATCAACTGGGTGTGGATGCCGCCGTGGGGCCCGGACAAGATCACCGACGACGGCCGCGAGATGCTTCGCGCCCTCGGCTTCAACGTCTGAGGGTGACCAGGACCGTCCTCGTCCCGCACGACCGGCTCGCTGGCTGGGTGGAGCGTTTCTCCGCCCGGCACGGCGAGCCGGTCGTCGTGCGTGACGGCACGGGCGTCACGCTGCAGTCGCCCGACGGCGCGGAGGCCGCGTACGACGGGGCGGAGCCTCCCGGCGACTTCGGGATCGTGCTCGTGCGGCGCGGCGGCTATGCCGTCGGCTCTGTCGAGGGCGGGGCGCTCGCGGCTCACAAGACCGGGACGCGCTACGTCCAGGGTCAGACCAAGGCGGGTGGCTGGAGCCAGCAGCGCTACGCGCGGCGGCGCGCCAACCAGGCCGACGCGCTGGTGGAGGCGTGCGCCGAGGTCGTACGCCGGATCGTCCCGGAGGGCAGCCTCGTCTTCGGTGGGGGAGACCGGCCGCTGTTCGCGGCGGTGCTCGAGCAGTGCGACGGCCGTACGCCGCTGGTGCCCGCGCAGCGTTGGCTCGAGGTCGGTGACCCCAAGTTCGTCACGCTCCTGAAGGCCGTCGTCGACGCGCGGGCGTACGAGGTGCGGCTCAACGCGCTCGCCTGAAGGCCTGTGGACGACGTCCGCGGGCCGGGAACGGATCTGGCTAGCGTGGCTCCCGTCGAACGAGCACGGCCGCACGGCCAGGACGGAGCGAGCATGAGCAACCAGATCGTGAACCTCGAGGAGGTCGGGCTGCTGTCCCGGTCGGGGCGGGGCTATCAGGCGACAGCCGAGGACAACGTCGGCACCGCGCGGCAGCACCTCTCTCGGATGGAGGGCGCCCAGGCCGGCTTCAAGGGCGCGGCTGGATCGGCCTTCCAGGATGTCGCGCAGGTCTCTGTGGGCAACCACACGCTGCTGGCGCGTCAGATCGCCGAGCAGGCGCGACGCGCAGTGACCGCCGAGCGCCACGCGGTCGCGGGGGACGAGCAGGCTTCGGCCCGACAGTCGGTGACCCGGTCCTCGACGGAAGCGTTGGCGTCGGCCTTCGCCCGACCGGTCAACGTGTGAGCGCCGCGATGACCTATCAGCTGCGCGTCGATCACGCGGCCATCGAGCAGGCGGGCGCTGACCTCGGGAGCTACGCCGGGACGATCGAGGACTATCGAGACTCGCTTCGCGCAGAGGCGGCGCGTGCTCTGGGCGTCTTCGGAGGCGGCGTCGGGAGCGAGGAGCACGAGGCGGCGATGCGCGTCGTCGACCGGCTCGTGGAGGAGCACGTTGCCTCGGTACGCGAGCAGCGCACAGGGGTGGGCGAGGCCGGTGACACGTTCGTGTCCGCGGGGGCCCGGATGCGGGCGGTTCTCGGGGCGGGCGGTCCGCGATGACGACGGCTGCATGGGGGATGCGACCCGACGACCTTCACGGCGCAGGCGCTCGTGTCGCGGCGACCGACGTCGATGCGGCAGCGGCCGCGTCGGCGCTCGTGACCGCCATGGCTGCGGCGCCCCCGGCTGCCCATCACCCCGTACTCCGGGCGGCGCTGGAGCGTTATCAGTCTGTGGTCGCCGGTCCGACGGGGATGCTCCCGAGCGCGGTCACCGCTGCTGGGTCACGCCTCTCGACGGCGGCCGTAGACGCTGCGCAGGCGGACGCCGAGGCGGCGCGTGGCCTTCGGGCGGCGGACCGATAGCACTGCGAGTTGCCGGGACGCCGTGACGGCGCGGTCAACCCCTGTCGGCAGCGGGCGTGCAGACCGTCAAAAAGTCCTGGCCGTTCTGGTCGGCCACGTCAGCGGCGTCCTTCCAGCCCACGTCGTCGAAGAGGTAGGCGTCGGCTGGATGCTCCGGTGAGCCGTCGACGACGTCGGACAGGTCGACCACGGATCCCCAGGCGGGCTCGGCGGCGTCGATGACGAGCGAGGCCTTCTCGGCGTCGCGCCAGTCGAAGTCAGATGTCGGCTGCTCGTCAACCGTGAACGCGGGATCAGGCTGCGCGATGTCGAGCTGCTCCACGGTCACACCAGGTGGGGGAGCCGTGAGCACGAGCCGTTGACGCTCACCGTCGGCCGTCGTGAACGTCAAGGCGAAGCGAGTCACGCCCACGCACGGTGTGCCGGTCCAGATCCTGAGCGCGTCTCCGTCGGCGCGGTAGCCGGCCGCACTCGGCAGTGACGGTGCGAACGGAGCGTCCCCGTCGCAGGCGGTCAGGACGGTGGCACCGAGCACGGCGGTGGTGGCCGCGGCGACCCGCCGGCCGGTCGAACCGAGGTGCATCAGTGGTATCCGCCGTCGCGCAGCCCGGCGTCCTGCTCGGTCTCGTTGCCGCCTGTGAGCTGCTCCCGCGCGTACGACCGGATGAAGCCGCCGTATCCCTCCCGCGCCCACTGCTGGGAGTGGCGTTCCTCGTGGTGCAGCAGCCGGTCCAGGTCGAGCTGACCCTGGTAGACGGTTCCGTCGTCGTCGACGTACGACGCGCGCCCCGACTGCGCGACGTCCTTGACGACCTGATCCGGGTCGTCCACGTCATCGATGTTGAGCATGAAGATGTCCCCCCATGCCGTTCCGCCCTTGAGGCTGAACATGCCCTGCAGCCAGTTGCCCCCGAGTCCCATGAGCATCCCGTTGGGCGTGGTGACCATGCGTCCGCCGTTGCCGTGGACGAAGCCGACGTCTTGGTCATAGCTCCAGCCGTTGGCGGACTGCCGGTCGATGATCCGCTGGATCTCGGCGGCGGAGTAAGGGGTCTCGGGGAAGTCGTTGTCCGGACTCGCCGCCCCGTAGTCCGTGCCTGCGTTGAGGATGTAGGTCATCAGGACGGCATGGCGTGCGTCGTCGCCGCTGATCCCCGGCGGGAGGAGGAAGAACGACTTGCCGTCGGGGTCGGTCACGCGCTCCATGCCGTCGAACACCTCGAAGTCCTCCGGGCGGACGTCGTGGGTGCGCGCGATGTCGACGATCGTGTCCACGCTGATCCCTTGGCGTGCGGCGTTGGCGAGCCACTCGCGGTAGTAGCCGTCGGGGGCGGGACCGGTCAGGAGGCCCTCGTTGCGGAGGGTGAGCTCCATGACGGCGACCGCGACGACGGGGTGGTTCTCGAGGAACGTCGCACGCTCGGCTGCCGTCATCGCGGCGAGGTCGAACGGCATCGTACGCAGCGAGACCTTGGTGAGATCCACGAGGTCGGAGTAGATCGCCGCGGCGAACGACGGCAGCGCGCCGGCGGCGTAGAGCGCCCTCACGTGGTCCGGGTCCAACGGGTCCGACAGCTGTTGCTTCGCGGTACGGGCTGCGTGCTCCAGCGCCTGGAGGATGTAGGGGTACTGGAAGCCGAGCTCTGCCTTCTTGGCCTGCTGCTTCTCCTTGGTCGGCTCCGCTCGGATCTGGCTGTTGAGCCGGTCGATCGCCTGGTTGAAGGTCTCGACCGCCTCCGCGAAGTGCCGGATCGCGCCCGCAGCCACCAGGATTCCCTGGATGAGCGACCGAGCCTTGGTCTTGGTGGCGGTGTCGGCGCCTGTCATGGCATCGGCCACGACTCCGGCGACCCCGTCCTTGGCCGTATTGTGCTCACGCTTGAGATCAGCGTTGAAGTTCTCGACGTCACCGGCCGGCTTGGCCACGGCCTCTGCCTGGGAGGTGAGGGTGGCAGGTGACACGTCGTGCCTCTCGAAGCCTTCGATCAGGAGCGTCGCACCGTGGTCTGGACGCATCCGAGCGGGCCTTCCTGGGAGGACTCATCGAGGATCAGCACTGTATCGACGGCCGGTGTCGGGCGCCAAGGCGCACTGTGGGAGCTCGACCGCGGTGACGCCGCACCGAGATCAGCGCGCGGCGTCGTAGGCGGTGATGTTGGCGTCGACGTTGCGGGCGATCGCGAGCACATCCTCCGTCTTGGGGGTTATCGTCCTATCGGGTGTGCGGGCGTGGACCGCGACCTGTCGGTCGTCGAACACGACGATCACGCCAGTCTTGTCACCGAGTTGCTGGTCCGTGAATCGGCAGCTGTATCCCACGGCGTCCGTGAGGTCGG
Source organism: Mumia sp. (assembly GCF_028803055.1). NCBI lineage: Bacteria > Bacillati > Actinomycetota > Actinomycetes > Propionibacteriales > Nocardioidaceae > Mumia > Mumia sp. The sequence goes on along the minus strand of NZ_JARBCJ010000117.1, from coordinate 1,857 downwards.
TGCACCCGAGCGAATCTCTGCTCTCGGTGGCCTTCGCGATCGCCGCGGTGCGGTCGGCCTCGTCTTCGAAGTCGCGCAGGGAGATGTCCAGCAAGAGTCGTCCGTTGCGTCCGACCTCGCATTCGCTGCCCTTCTTCCGCTGAGTCGCCGGTACCATCTCGCCATCCGCGGCGACCACGAGATCACCGGTGATGGTCTCCATCGCCGAGCGGTCCAAGATGCCGCAGACAAGGTCGTCCGCGGTGGCTGGCTCGTCATCGGAGCAACCGCTCAGCACAGTGGTCGCGGCGAGGAGCGCTCCGCCGACGAAAGCAACGCCGCTGTGGCGCCTCCCAGCCATCATTTGCCTCCTCGCAGGGTGGGATCGACAAAGCTCTCCAGGAAGGTGGACTGGTAGATGAACTCCTTGATCCGGTGCCGAGGCTGGTTCTGCGGGTCGGACCAGTCGTGCCACGCCTGCTCGACGGCCGCACGGTTCGGCATGTCCTCGGGCAGCACGGCCCCATCCGCACGATCGTAGAGCTCGGGATGCAGCTGCGGATTGTCTCCACCGGTGAAGAGATCGGGTGAGATGCCGTCGAAGTGGACTTTGTGTGCAGAACCCTCGACGCCGACGGTGATGTCCTGGTCATGGAGGAAGCCGTACTTGTAGAGGTCGGCGAGTGCGGCGTTCTCCAGCTTGTCGGGGATCGAGGCAGTCTCGCGGTCGAGGTACCCGTCGGTGTCTGGCGAGTACTTGACGGCATCCTTCAGCTGGGAGAGCGCCTCGCCTTGGATCGCAGAATAGGAGTTCTTGGCAAGCTCGCTCGCCGTCTCGCCAAGTACGGAGCCCGCTCCGGGGAGGAAGCCGGTCCCGATATCGAGCGCCTTCGACATCAGCTCGCGACGGGCAGTCTCGACGTCGTCCCTCTCGGCACTCATCTCGAGGCCCTGGTTGAACAGGTTGCCCATGACCTCGCCGTGCTGCTGCTGGAGTCCGTGGTAGCCGGAGTTGGCGAGGCCGTCGAGCGTCCTGCTGCCTGCGGGGAACTCGTTGAGGAACGCACCGTTCTGGAGGCGCGTCTCCAGCAGCATCGCGGTGGTAAGGGTCTGCAGACCTGTCTTGTCGTCGCCGCGGCCGATCTCTCCGAGAACAGTCTCGAGCTCGGGACCGGTGAGCACTAGCCGCCCGTCCGCGTCGGCGACGGTGCCGCCGGCGAGCAGCCGGTAGACGTCGTCGGTGTGACCGGAGGCGATCGTGCCCAAGCTGTCGGTCATGTCGGGCCACACGTGCCAGGCATTCTCGTACCACGAGTCCGGGCCGCCGTGACCAGACAGGTCGGCGATCCTCTTGAAGACGTCGGTGGCAAGCTCGGCGCCGAACACCGCATCGCCTCCGGCTCCGATCGTGGCAGCCTCGAGCGCCAGACCGAGGCCGTCGCCTTCGTCGCTGCCGTACCTGGCCGAGAACGTGCGAGCATCGACCTCGTCGCCGTCCTTCTTGCCGATGAGGTAGTCGAGCTTGTCCTTGTCGACGTCCCCGGCCTCGGCCGCGAAGAAGTCCTGAGCGGCCTCCGGCGTCTTCGCCATCCCGGCCAGGAGGTTGGCAAGGCCGTCGTACGGGGTCTGGTAGTGAGCCCTGTCGTCGTACGGGTCGCCGGGCTTGCCCAGGTCGTAGTAGGGCTCCTTGACTCCGTAGCCCTGTCCGAGCCGCTCGTTGAGCGGACCCCACACCGGTCTGCCGTCGTGGCTGCGCTCCCAGTCGTAGACCTGGTTGGTCAGGTCGGCGAGGAACGTCGGGTCGTACGACGCGGTCTTGCCACCGTGCTTGATGAGCATGGTCAGGGCGGCGGCGTTCTCAGGATTCGTCTCGTCGGT
>NZ_JARBCJ010000116.1:0-10865 GCF_028803055.1 Mumia sp. | reverse complement strand
GGCAGGAGCTGGTCACCGATCCCGCTCATCAGCTGATAGCGCTCGTAGCGAGAAAGACCCTCCCACGCCTCGTCGACGTCGCGCCGGCCCTTGCGCACGTCCTTGTCCTGCGACGCCATCACGGCCTTCGCGACGCCGGTGACCGCTGCCGACAGCTCGTGCTCGGTGAACCTCATGCTCCGATCATGCCGGGCGTCGACCGACGCCCGGCGACCGCTCCCCTCAGCGACGACGGAGACGGCTGAGCCAGCCGCCTGAGCGCTCCTCGGCGGGATGACCCGAGCACCACTGGGCTGCAGGGACGCCTGCCTTCACCTGGGCGACGTGCTGACCACAGCCCGCCCACGTCGTCTTGCCGCAGGTACGGCAGGTGGTGCTTTGACACATGATGGTTCTCCTTTGTTCGGTTCAACGTCGGGGCACGGAGGCGTGGAACGGGATGAGGGTTGGCGTGCCGGCTCACACCAGCGCGGGGAGTGCTCGAGCGGCGGTGTAGGCCGCAACGGCGAGCACAAGCACGGTGAAGGCTCCTTGCAACCGCGCGGTGCCGGCCACCGCGGCCAGTCGGACGCCGAGCACGGCGGCGATCACGGAGACCGCGGTCAGCAGGAGCACCGGCCCCCAGTCGGGTGCGCTGCCGCTGCCGGTGCGGACCATGAGCGCCGCGACGCTGGTGACGGTGATCGCGACCAGCGAGGTGCCGGCAGCGAGGTCGATGGGCAGGCCCAGGGCCAGCACCAGGGCGGGCACGACGAGGAACCCGCCGCCGACGCCCAGGAGCCCGGTCACGAACCCGACGAGCGTGGCGGTGGTCAGCACCATGAGCGCCTGCGGACACCGGCAGACGAACGTGGGGCTGATGCTGATGATCGGGTCGTCGATACCCAGGCCGGAACGATGCCGGGGTGAGGTCGTACGGCCGCGCCACGAGCGCACCAGCCGCCACGCCATGAGGCCGCCGACCAGGAGCAGAAGCGCCGCGAACGCGGCCAGCAGCACGTCCTGCGACACGGACGACGACAGCGTCGCCCCGGCCGCGGCCCCGCCCGTGCCGACCGCTCCGAAGACGATGCCGCGGCCGAGGAGCACGTTGCCTGCTCGGTGAGCGGCGACCGCCGCGATCAGCGACGTGACGGTCACGACGACGAGCGATCCGGTCATGGCCTGCGTCGTGGACTGTTCGAGCAGGTAGACGAGGACCGGGACGGCGAGGATCGACCCACCGCCACCGAGCGCTCCGAGCGACAGGCCGATCACCGTGCCGGCAGAGACCGCGACGGCGACGAGGGCGAGCGACATCTCAGGCCGGGGTGCTGACGGTCTCGTCCGCCGTGCGGACCAGCGGCAGACCTGCCTGCTCGGCGTGGTCGAACGCGTCGTCGATCGCGACCAGGTCTCTCCCGGCCGCGGCGAGGAACGAGGCGGCGACGGACGCCCGGTAGCCGCCGGCGCAGTGCACCCACACCTCGCCCGCCGGGACCTCCTGGACTCGGCGTGGCAGCTCGTGGATCGCGAGGTTCACGGAGCCCTGGATCGCGGACTCGGCATGCTCCTCGGCGCGACGGACGTCAAGGACGACGACCTCGCGGTGGTGGCGCACCTGTGCCAGGTCGGCGAACGTCGCGACGGGGAAGCGGCCCAGCTCGCCGGTCGTCCAGTCCCGAGGTCCGCCGGTCGCCTGCGCGGCAGGGCGGTCGATGCCGATGCGGACGAGGTCGCGTTGCGCCTCCGCGACGTCGTCGGCGGTCTCCCCGAGCAAGGTCACCGGTGTCCCCCACTCGATCAGCCAGCCGACGTAGGTGGCGAAGGCGCCGTCCAGGCCGATGTTGAGGGTGCCGGGGGCGTGCCCCGCCGCGAAGGCCTTGCGGTTGCGCAGGTCGATCACCCACTCGCCGGCCTCGATGCGTCGCCGCAGCTCGATGGCATCGGCCTCCTGCACCGGAGAGAGGTCGGGCGCGGAAGGCCCCGCGGCGTTGGCCGGGCCCATGTGGACGTAGTACGCGGGCCAGTCCCCGAGACCGTCCAGGAGCTCGCGGACGTACGTCTCCTCGTCCTGGGTGAGCACCGGGTTGGACCGGCGCTCCTGCCCGATCGTCGAGGTGGTCGCGTCGGACTGGGTCGCCGCGCAGAACGACCCGAACCCGTGGGTGGGAAAGACCTCGGCGTCGTCGGGGAGCTCGGTGGCCAGCTTGCGGGCCGACGCGTGCTGGTGGCGCACCAGGGTGTCGGTGTGCGCCTCACCCAGCAGGTCGGGGCGGCCGGTGGCGCCGTACAGCAGGGAGCCTCCGGTGAACACGCCGTAGGGCTGCTCACCGTGGTCGCCGACGGACGAGAGGGCGTACGAGAGGTGCGTGAAGGTGTGGCCGGGGGTGGCGATGGCGCGCACCGTCATCCGAGAGCCGATGGACACCGTCTCTCCCGCCGCGACCGGGGTGCGCTCGAAGGAGACGTCGTCCTCGCGGTTGACGAGGTACGCCGCGCCGGTCGCCTGGGCCAAGGCCAGTCCACCGGTGACGTAGTCGTTGTGGAGGTGCGTCTCGAAGACGTGGGTGAGCCGGACTCCGTCGGCCTCGAGCACGTCGAGCACCCGGTCGATGTCTCGCTGGGGGTCGACCACGAAGGCGACCTCGCCGTCGTGCACGACATAGGTGCGGTCACCCAGCGACGGCGTCTCCAGGGTGCGAACCGTCAGATCGGTCATCGGCGGCGTTCTCCTCTCGCGGACCGGCGCCCGCTCAGCATCCCCCCGGGGGGTTATGATGAGGACGGTAACACATCCCCCCAGGGGGTTGTAGGATTGAGGAGACCGCGCCCCCGAGCCACGGGAGAACCACCATGGATCTCGACCCCACCGACATCAAGGCGGTCATCACGCGCATGAAGCGCGCCAACGGTCACCTGGCAAGCGTCATCCGGATGATGGAGGAGGGCTCGGACTGCGAGTCGGTCCTCACCCAGCTCGCGGCTGTCAACAAGGCGCTCTCGCGTGCCGGCTACGCCATCGTCGCGACCGGACTCCAGCAGTGCCTCACCGAAGGCGGTGACGGCCTCGCCGACGACGAGGTCAAGAAGATGGAGAAGCTCTTCCTCGCCCTGGCGTGAGCGCCGACGGCCTCGGCGTCGGTCCGGGTCATCGCTCCGACGCGACGGCCGTCTTCCGGTCACCCGGCACGCGGGTGATGAGGGTGAGCGCCACGGCGACCAGCGCGATGATGCCGATCGTCGTGTAGCCGAGCGTGTAGTCGGGCTCGCCGGTGTCACCGAGCAGGGCGGAGATGACGATCGGACCGATCACGCCGCCCAGGCTCCAGCCGATGAGCATGAGGCCGTAGATCGCCCCCGCGTACCTCACCCCGAAGTAGTCACCGGCCGTGGCCGGCATGGTGCCGAACCCGCCGCCGTAGCAGAGGTAGACGACCGCGGCGAGGGCGAACCACAGGGCTGCGTTGCTCGCGTGCGGCAGGACGATGAGGCACACGCCCTGGAGCGCGAGCATGGCGGCGAACGCCGGCATCCGTCCGACGTAGTCGGAGGCGGCTGCCCAGACGATGCGACCACCTCCGTTGAAGATCGCCAGCACACCGACGACTGTCGCCGCACCCGCCGAGCTGTAGCCGGCGATCCCCTCGGCGCTGCCCGCGGCCTGCGAGATCAGTGCGATGCCCGCCGTGACGTTGAGGGTCAGGATGGCGGTGAGCAGATACCACTGCGGCGTCCGCAGCGCCTCCTTCTCGGTGTACTCCTTGGCCGTCGGACCGGCCGCTCCTGCGGTCGCCGTCTCGTACCCGGGGACCGAGTAGCCCTGCGGCGGGTTGCGGAACAACGACGCGCCCGCGAGCGACATCACCAGGTAGGCCAGACCGAGCCAGAGGAACGCCTTGGACGGCTGGCTCTCGTCCTGGCCGATGAGCCACCGGGCGACGGGGGACGTCAGGACGGCCCCGAAGCCGAAGCCCCCGACCGCCAGACCGGTGATGAGGCCCTTCTTGTCGGGGAACCACTTCTGAAGCATGGCGATCGGGACGATGTAGGCGACGCCGAGCCCGAAACCGCTAATGACGCCGTAACCGAGAATCAGCAGCCACAGGTCCTCGGACCCCCGGGTGAACGACGCGATCACGATGCCGACCGCGTAGATGACGCCGCCCGCCAGGGCGACGACGCGCGGGCCGCGCTTGTCCTGCACCCGACCACCCGTGTAGCTGCCGATGAAGATCATCGCGATCGTCACCGTGAACGGCAGCGATGCCTCGACCTTCGTCAGCTGCCACGGCTCGGCGTCCTGGTAGGCCTTCGCGAACACCGACCAGGCATAGACGGCGCCGATGGAGAACTGGAGCAGAAGGCCACCGCCGACCAGCACCCACCGGTTCACCGAGCCACTGTCACGACGTCCCGGCGAAGCGGTGTCGTGGCGGCCGGTCGAGTCGCTCACGGAGTCGGTCATCTGGGCCTCCTGGCTCGTTTACTGGTGGTAGCGCACGGGGCCCTGTCGCTCGAGGCGCTCGCGCTGGGGGACGACGGTGTACTTCGGGTCTCTCGCGGACTGCTGCCCTGCCTCGAACACCCCGAACCGGGTGCAGACCGACCCCAGCATCAGCGCCGCTCCCGATGCTGCCGCGACGGCACGGCTGCGACCGGCCAGCAGCGTCCCGGCGGCACCAACCGCCGTCAGCGCCTTCGCCATCCGCATCAGGCGTCCTGCCTTGCCGTGGTGCAGGGGCTCCGCGGTCACACCCATCGACTTCTCCATCCGCTGCTCCATCCCCAGCTCGAGCAGCGCGCCGGCAGCGGCCATCCGCCGGACCGGACCGGTCTCGTGGGTCGGAGCGGCGATCATCCCCAGCCCGGCCGCCGCAGCGCTGGCGGAACCGACGAAGACGAACGGGAGCTCCTTGTAGGCGCCGTGCCAGGACGGTGTCGCCGTGTCGGAGAGCAGGACCGCGGTGTACGCGGCGACCGGCGGCGCAAAGAGTGCCGCCATGAGTCCCGCGGGCCGTCCGAGCGCGGACGCCAGCGGGAGCGGCCCCGCGCTGCGGTAGCGGCCCGGCAGCAGACTGACGACCTCCGCGCCCGCGGCAGCGCCGGCGAAGGGCCCGTACATCGACAGGATCCAGGTCCCGACCGACATCGGCGAGGTCAGCTTGGCGGTCCGGAGCATGTTCGCGAACCGTGAGGGCGTGCCGAGGTCGTGCACGAGCGCGGCCATCGAGAAGCCGAGCGCCCCGACCGCGGCCAGCCGGCCCGTACGCCGCAGCGCCGGCCTGCCGGTCAGGTCGGCGCCCGCGGCGATCAAGGAGGAGCCGGCGGCGAGGCCGCCGGCGAAGAGGTACGCCGGGATGTCGGCCTCCCACGGCGACGGCTTGACGATCGGCCGACCGTAGTAGGAGGTGAAGTCGGCCTCGGGCACCATGCTCTGCTCAGCACCCTTGCGGCGACGGCCCTTCTTGCGGCGTCCGCCCGCCGATCCGACGACCGCGTCCGTCTCGGCGGCGACGCCCACCATGCCGTCGCGCGTGACCGCGTACTCCGGGGTGTCGCCTGTCCTCGTCTGCTCCTGGCTCATCGCCGCCTCCCCAGGAACGACACCGCGGCGCCCGCGAGCATCACGGCTGCCGCCGCCGAGGCCCGCCGGAACATGTGCGGCAGGTCGCGGGTCGTCACCACCGGGTCCGGCGGGAAGCCGTAGACCTCGGGCTCGTCGAGCAGGAGGAAGAAGGCACCCGCGCCACCGACTCCGTCGTCGGGGTCGTTGCCGTACAGACGCGCGTCCATGACGCCCGCGTCGTTCAGCTGGGCGACCCGGGTGTTCGCGCGCTCGCGCAGCTCCTCCACGTCGCCGAACTGGATGGACTGCGTCGGACACGCCTGGGCGCACGCCGGTGTCTGGCCGGCCTCGAGCCGGTCGTAGCAGAGCGTGCACTTCTGCGCGATGCCCACGTTCTTGGCCCCGTCGGGGCCCTTCCGGCGCTCGATGACGCCGTACGGGCAGGCGGGGACGCAGTAGCCGCACCCGTTGCAGATGTCGTCCTGCACCACCACCGTGCCGAACTCGGAGCGGAAGAGCGACCCCGTCGGACACACGTCCAGGCAGGCGGCGTGCGTGCAGTGCTTGCACACGTCCGACGACATCAGCCAGCGGAAGTCGGGCTTCTCGGCGCCGTCCGGCGGCTGTTCCTCGGGCGGGCTCGACGGCGCCATCACCGGCATGCCGAGGTCGACCGACTGGCGGAGCCCGCTCTCCTGGTCACCGAGCCGTTTGGGCTGCTCGATGAACGCGACGTGCCGCCACTGGTTCGCGTTGAGCGAGTGGCTGTTGTCGTAGGACGAGCCGAGCATGTCGAAGTGGTCGGCGGGGACGTCGTTCCACTCCTTGCAGGCCACCTCGCAGGCCTTGCAGCCGATGCAGATGCTGGTGTCGGTGAAGAACCCCTTGCGCTTCGGGCGGTCCTCGCCGTACCCCGCCTCCTCCGAGGGATCGAGCGGCCCCCACAGGTCGTTCTCCCGGAACAGGCTCGTCATGACTGACTCTCCTTCGTGTCCTCGACCGCGTGGGCGGTGGTGAGACCTGCATCGTTCTGGTAGTCCATGACCAGCCGTCGCAACGCCGGTCCCGTCGGCCGCCGACCCGGGCGTACGTCGCAGGTACCCACCTTCGACTCCTGGATGAGGACGTTGGGGTCGAGCGAGATCCCGATCAGGTCGTTGGCCGAGTCGCCCGTCACCAGACCGCCCTCGCCCCAGTGGTACGGGAGCCACACCTGGTGCACCGTCCTGCCCTCGACCTTGAGGGGCGTGAGCCGATCGGTGACCAGCACGCGCGCCTCGATCGCAGAGCGGGAGGTGATGATCGTCGCCCAGCCACCGGGCTCGAGGCCGCGCTCGTCGGCGAGCTCCGGCGAGACCTCGATGAACATCTCCGGCTGCAGCTCGGCCAACCGCGCGACGAAGCGGCTCATCCCTCCGGCGGTGTGGTGCTCGGTGAGCCGGCTGGTCGTGAACACGTACGGGTAGACCTCGCTGTGACCCTGCGACGGCGACGGGTTCGAGGGGTTGTCGGGCCGGACGTACTCCTTGCTCGTCGGGTTGGCCTGCTGGGCGTAGAACGGGTTGCGGAACGGGGACTCGACCGGCTCGTAGTGGGTCGGCATCGGACCGTCGATGAGACCCTGCGGCACGTAGAGTGCGCCCTTCCCGTCGCCCTGCATGATGAACGGATCGTTGCCCGCGAGTCCCTCGACACCGGCAGCGCCGTCGGGCGGCCGGTACGACGGCGGCTTGGTCTTCTCGAAGTCCGGCACGTCGTGCCCGGTCCACTCCCCGGCATCCTCGTCCCACCAGACGTAGGCCTTGCGCTCGCTCCACGGCTTGCCGCTCGGGTCGGCCGAGGCCCGGTTGTAGAGCATCCGCCGGTTCGCGGGCCAGGCCCAGCCCCACTCGGGTGCCACGAAGCTCTGGTCGCTCCCCGGCTTGCGGCGGGCGGCCTGGTTGACGCCGTCCTTGTAGACGCCGGTGTAGATCCAGCAGCCGCCGAGCGTCGAGCCGTCGGCCTTCATCTCGATGAAGCTGGACAGCGGCCGACCGGACTCCACCTCGAAGCCGTTGATCTCCATGAGCACCGCCTCGGCGCTCGGCTCCACCAGCGGACCGTGGGTCGGGTAGTCCCACGCGAGCTGCTGGATCGGCAGGTCGCGCTCCTCGGTCGAGTCCGCGTAGCGCTCCCGGACCATCCGGCCGAGGTGGTAGAAGAACCACAGCTCCGAGCGGCAGTCGTCGGGCGGCTCGACCGCCTTCTCACGCCACTGCAGCATCCTCTGGGTCTGGGTGAAGGTGCCCTCCTTCTCGACGTGGGACGCAGCCGGCATGAGGAACACCTCCGTCCGGCACTCCTCGGGCACGATCTCGCCGGTGGCGACCTCCGGAGACGTCTTCCAGAACGTGGCGCTCTCGATCTCGAAGAGGTCGCGGACCACCACCCAGTCCAGGTTCGCCATGCCCAGGCGCTGGGCGCGCCCGTGCGCCGACCCCACGGCCGGGTTCTGGCCGAGCAGGAAGTAGCCCTTCACCTTGCCGTCGATCATGTCCATGACGGTGCTGTAGGTGCCGTGGTCGCCGGTGATCTTCGGGAGGTAGTCGAAGCAGAAGTCGTTCTCCGGCGTCGCCGCGTCTCCGAAGTAGGCCTTCAGGAGGTTGACCCCGTACGCCGACGCGTTGGCCCAGAAGCCCTTGGCGTCCGGCTGGCTGACGGCCTCGATCCACTGCTCCAGGCTCTGGTGTTCCACGGCGTTGGGCATCGGCAGATAGCCGGGGAGGAGGTTGAACAGGGTCGGGATGTCGGTCGAGCCCTGGATGCTCGCATGCCCGCGCAACGCCATGACACCGCCGCCGGGCCGGCCCATGTTGCCCAGCAGCAGCTGGAGGATGGCCCCGGTCCGGATGTATTGCACGCCCACGCTGTGCTGGGTCCACCCGACGCTGTAGACCAGCGCCGTGGTGCGGTCCGGGTTCGAGTTCGCGGTCCACGCCTCGCACACCTCGCGGAACTGCTCCTCGCTCACACCGCACGTCCGCGCCACCATCTCCGGCGTGTAGCGGGCATAGTGCCGCTTGAGGACCTGGTAGACGCACCTCGGGTCCTGAAGCGTCTCGTCGCGCGGCGGATTGGCCTTCACGCCGCTGCCGTGGGACTCGTGCTGCAACGCGCTGGCGGTCTCTCGCTGCATCTCGGGGTTCTGCTCGTCGTCGGCCGCGGGCTCGTCGCCGGCGTACTGCCAGGACGTCGGGTCGTACGTCCGCGTCTCGGGGTCGTACCCGGAGAACAGCCCGTCGAGGTCGTCGGTGTCCTGGAAGTCATCGCTGACGATCGCCGCGGCGTTGGTGTAGTTCACGACGTACTCACGGAAGTCCAGCTCGTTGGAGAGCACGTAGTTGACGATGCCGCCGAGGAAGGCGATGTCGGAGCCCGCTCGGATCGGCACGAAGGTGTCGGCCAGCGCGCTGGTCCGCGTGAACCGCGGATCGACGTGGATGATCTTCGCACCCCTCGCCTTCGCCTCCATCACCCACTGGAAGCCCACCGGGTGGGCTTCGGCCATGTTGGAGCCCTGGATGATGATGCAGTCAGCGTTGGCGAGGTCCTGGAGGAAGGTGGTGGCGCCTCCACGCCCGAACGACGTCCCCAGACCGGGAACGGTGGCGGAGTGTCAAATGCGCGCCTGGTTCTCGATCTGGATCGCGCCCATCGCGGTGAACAGCTTCTTGATGAGGTAGTTCTCCTCGTTGTCGAGGGTCGCCCCTCCGAGGCTCGCGATGCCGAGCGTGCGGCGGACCCGCTGTCCGCGCTCGTCGACGTCCTGCCACGTGTCGTTGCGGGCCTTGACGACCCGGTCGGCGATCATCTCCATCGCCGTGTCGAGCGCGAGGTCGGTCCACTCGGTCGCGTACGGCGCGCGGTACTTGATCGTGGTCTGCCGCAGCGGGCTGGTGACGAGGTTCTTGCTCGCCGCGCCCTTCGGGCACAGCCGACCGCGGTTCACCGGGCTGTCCGGGTCACCCTCGATCTGGATGACCTTCTCGTCCTTGACGAAGACCTTCTGGGCGCACCCGACCGCGCAGTACGGGCAGACGCTCTTGGCGACCCGGTCGGCGGTCTCGGTGCGGGCGGTGATCTCGTCGGTGTTGCGGGAGCGTACGGCCGCGCCGCGTCCCAGCCGGTCCGCACCGGTCAGCTGTCGCAGCACAGGCCACGAAAGGAACGTCCTCGCCACCCGCCTCACCTCCGTTGAGGGCACGTTACCCCCGACGCCCCTCGTTCACACGTGGGTGAGGCGACCGCGTGCCGCTGTCAATCAACCGGTGTCAGCGCACCGCGACGACGAAGTCGGTGCGGGGCACGACCTCGCCCACCACCGGATGGCCCGGGATCTCACCGGCGACGAGGAGACCGCCCGACGTCTGCGCGTCCGCGAGCAGCAGGAGCTCGTCCTCCTCGACGCTCGCCTGCAGGTGCGGGCGGACCCAGTCGAGGTTGCGACGGCTCCCGCCGGGCACGAACCCGTCACGGAGCGCGTCACGAGCGCCACCAACGTACGGGACGGCCGCCGCGTCGACCACGGCGCTCACCCCGCTGGCCCGGGCCATCTTGAAGAGGTGACCGAGGAGGCCGAAGCCGGTCACGTCGGTGGCTGCCGTGCACCCGCCGGCCACGGCCGCACGCGAGGCGTCACGGTTGAGGCCCGTCATCGTGGCGACGGCCTCCTCGAACCGCTCGCCCGTCGCCTTGTGCCGGTTGTTGAGCACCCCGAGCCCCAGCGGCTTGGTGAGCGTCAAAGGCGTCCCCGGCATGGCGGCGTCGTTGCGCAGCAGGCGGTCGGGGTGAGCCAGACCGGTGACCGCGAGGCCGTACTTCGGCTCCTGGTCGTCGATGCTGTGGCCCCCGGCCAGGTGGGTGTCCGCCTCGCGGCAGACGTCGCGGCCCCCACGGAGCACCTCGCGGGCCAGGTCGAACGGGATCCGGTCGCGCGGCCACGCCAGCAGGTTGAGCGCAACCACCGGCTCGCCGCCCATCGCGTAGACGTCCGAGAGGGCGTTCGCCGCGGCGATCCTCCCCCAGTCGTAGGGATCGTCGACGACCGGGGTGAAGAAGTCGGTCGTCGCGATGATGGCGCGTTCGCCGTCGATCCGTACGGCGGCGGCGTCGTCGCCGTGGTCGAGGCCCACGAGCAGGTCGCCCGACTCCTCACCGAGCCGCAGGTCACCGAGCACGCGTTCGAGCTCGCCGGGCGGAACCTTGCACGCGCAGCCGCCGCCGGCGGCGTACTGGGTGAGCCGGAGATCTGCAGCTGCGGTCGTCATGGTCCCAACCT
>NZ_JARBCJ010000115.1:288-11064 GCF_028803055.1 Mumia sp. | reverse complement strand
CGCCGCGCGGATGGACAAGCCCGTCAGGATCGCCTCGGCCGTGATCCTCGGCATCCTCGTGCTCGGGATCCTCATCGACCAGCGCGACAACGTCGTGGAGTACGCCGCGCAGGTCGGCGCCGCCGCCACCCTCTTCTGCGTGATCAGCCTCGCGGTCGGCTACCTCGTCCCCCGGTGGGCGGGCGTCACCGAGCGCCAGGCTGTCGCGTCGTCGTTCGAGATCGGCGTCCACAACGCGACGCTCGCGATCTACGTCGCGGTCGAGATCCTCGACGAGACGGAGATCTCCATCCCGGGCGCGGTCTACGGCCTGATCATGTTCTTCATCGCGGCCGCCTGGGGACTCGTGCTCACGCGCTACCTGGTCCGTACCGACGAGCGCGTCCCCGCCGACGCCTGAGCGTCAGAGGTCGCACCGGAACTCGCCGGTCATCGACGCCAGCCGGAAGCCCATCGCCTCGTTGACGGCGATCATGGGCGCGTTGTCGGCCGCGTTCCACGTGTGCAGGAGCTCACGCGGCGCCAGGTCGTCGGCCGCGGCGAGGAGGTTGCGCACCTTCATCGCGAGTCCGAGGCGGTGCCCGCGGTGCTCGGGCAGCACGAGGGTGTCCCACTGGTAGGCGTTCACCGGGTCCGAGCCCGGCACGACGATCTGGCTGTGCCCCGCCAGCACGCCGTCCGGGGCGACCGCCACGGTCGTCCACAGGACCCTCCCCTGGGCCGCGAGCTCGGCCTCCTCCTGGCGCACCCGCTCGGGCGGGAAGTCCTCCGCCTCCCACCCCATGTCACCCGCGGGCGCCTCGACCGCCATCACGCTGCGCATCGCCGCGTACGGGGCCACGAGGTCGTCCGGCACGGGTCCGCGCCAGGTGCGCAGCTCGTACCCCGCGTGGTGGGCGGCGGCCTTCTCGGCCAGCCCAGCGAGCTCGTCGCGGTCCGGAGGCAGGTCGAGGACGCGTTGCGCCTCGATGAGACCGAGCCGGAACCCGTGCGCACGAAGCAGCTCGGCGTCCGGGCCCTCGTCGTCGCCAGGCGGCCACTTCGCCGAGCACTCCAGCCGCCTGCGGCCGAGCAGCCGTACCCGGTCCTTGAGGTGCTCGATGAAGGGACCGACCGATCCGCGGTGCTCGGGGGCGGTCGCCAACGCCACCCACGCCGTCTCCAGGTTGTCGCGCAGCGGGACCTCCAGCTGGCAGGTCGCGACGACCTCACCGTCGTCGAGGCGGGCCCACAGGAGCGCCCGTGCCGTCCACGGGTCGTCCGTCCGCGCCGCCACCGTCAGCTCCGGCAGCGTCCAGGCCGTGCCGTACGGCTGCGTCGCGGCGACGCGTACCTCGTGCTCGTGGAACGCGGCCAGCCCGGCGTCGTCGGCGGGGTCGAGCTCCTCGATCTGCATGCCGTCACGGTAGGTCGGGACAGCCCCAGGCCGCACCCGGGTTTCGCCCGAGCGTCCCGCCTCGTCCGCGATGTGTGCAGCTGGTCAAGGAATCCGGGCGAGATTCTTGGACGAACCGCACACACCGCGGACGGGACGGGGCCGCACGGGACGGGACCGGACGCGACGAGTCGGGGAGGGGTCAGAGGGCGAGCGCGGAGCCGACGACGGTCGCCAGGCGCTGCGCGACGGTCTCGGCATGGCTGGCGGTGCTCGCCTCGACCATCACGCGTACGAGCGGCTCGGTGCCCGAGGGGCGCAGCAGGACTCGACCCGTCCCGCCCAGCTCGTCGGTAGCCTCGGCGACGGCCGCCGCCACGACGGGATCGGTGCCGGCACGGCCCTTGTCGACGCCGGAGACGTTGACGAGCACCTGCGGGAGCCGGTGCATCACCGCACCGAGGTCGGCGAGCGAGCGGCCCGTGCCGACCATCCGGCTGGACACCGCGAGAGCGGTGAGGACACCGTCGCCGGTGGTCGCGTGGTCGCTCATGATGACGTGCCCCGACTGCTCGCCGCCCAGGTTGAACCCCCGGCCGCGCATCGCCTCGAGCACGTAGCGGTCTCCTACGGCAGTCTGCACGACCGTCACGCCCGCGGCCTCCATCGCCTGGACGAAGCCGAGGTTGGACATGACCGTCGCCACGACCGTGTCGTCGACGAGACGGCCGTCCTCCTTCAGCGCGAGCGCGAGGATGGCGAGGATCTGGTCACCGTCGACGAGCACACCGTCGGCCGACACCGCGAGGCATCGGTCGGCGTCTCCGTCGAAGGCGAACCCCGCGTCGGCGCCGGTCTCGAGCACCACTCGCTGCAGGTCCTCCGGGTGCGTGGACCCGCACCCGGCGTTGATGTTGAGACCGTCGGGCTCGGCGTGGATGGCGATGACCTCGGCCCCGAGCTCGCGGAACGCCGCCGGCCCCACCTCGCAGGCCGCGCCGTTCGCGCAGTCGAGCACGACGCGCATCCCGTCGAGGCGTCGGTCGACCGCGCCGACCAGGTGCCGCTCGTACGTGCGCAGAGCGGTCGGGCTGTCGCCGATCCGGCCCACCGCGGCTCCGGTCGGACGCTTCCAGGGCTGCTGGAGGGTGCGCTCGATCGCGTCCTCGATGGCGTCGTCGAGCTTGAGCCCGCCGCGGGCCAGGAACTTGATGCCGTTGTCGGGCATCGGGTTGTGGCTCGCGGAGATCATCACGCCCATGTCGGCGGCGAGCGCCGACGTCAGGTACGCCGTACCAGGTGTGGGGACGACACCGAGACGGTGCACGTCCACCCCCGCAGACGCGAGACCCGCGACCACCGCGGCCTCGAGAAACTCTCCCGAGGCGCGAGGATCGCGGGCCACGACTGCGGTCGGCCGTTGGTCGGCAAAAGCTCCGGCCTCCCCCAGCACGTGGGCTGCTGCCACGGCGAGGTCGACCGCGAGCTCTGCCGTGAGATCTTCGTTCGCGATCCCACGGACGCCGTCGGTTCCGAAGATCCGACCCACGGCTCGGCCGTCAGCGCTTGCTGTACTGAGGCGCCTTGCGGGCCTTCTTGAGGCCGGCCTTCTTGCGCTCCTTGGCGCGGGCGTCACGCGTGAGGAGCCCGTCCTTCTTGAGCGTCGCGCGGTTCGACTCCTCGTCGACGGCGTTCAGCGCACGGGCGACGCCGAGACGGAGGGCGCCGGCCTGGCCGGTCATGCCACCGCCGGAGACGCGGGCGACGACGTCGAAGCTCTCGCCGAGACCGGTTGCGGCGAAGGCCTCCTTGGCAATCTGCTGGTGCAGCTTGTTGGGGAGGTACTCCTCGAGCGACTTGCCGTTGACGGTCCACGAGCCGGTGCCGGGAACGATACGGACGCGAGCGACGGCCTCCTTGCGGCGACCGGTCGCCGCCGAGGGGGCGATGATCGACGAGCGGGCCGCCGACTCCGCGCTCGGGACGCTCTCCGAGGTGTACGAGACACCCTCGGTGTTGGCCGTGAACTCGTCGGTCGTTTCGACGGTCTCGGTGCTGGACTCAGCCACGTTGATCCTCACTGCTTCCTGGGCCTACTGGGCGATCTGGGTGATCTCGAAGGTCTGCGGCTGCTGAGCGGCGTGCGGGTGCTCGGGGCCGGCGTAGACCTTCAGCTTGCTCATGAGCGATCGGCCGAGGCGGTTCTTGGGCATCATGCCCCAGACGGCCTTCTCGACGGCCTTGCGCGCGTCCTTCTCGAGCAGGTCGCCGTAGGCGATCTGCTTGAGGCCGCCCGGGTATCCGCTGTGGCGGTACGCGAGCTTGTCCTGGCGCTTGTTGCCGGAGAGGGCGACCTTCTCCGCGTTGACGATGATGACGAAGTCACCGTTGTCAATGTGGGGGGCGAACGTCGGCTTGTGCTTGCCGCGAAGCAGGGTCGCGGTCTGGACGGCGAGACGCCCAAGCACCACGTCAGATGCGTCGATGACGTGCCACTTGCGGTCGACGTCACCAGGCTTCGGGCTGTACGTGCGCACGCTAGATCTACCTTCGTATGGATGGGGTCTGACGATGCGCCGAGATGGACGCAGCAAGGCCGCGGCGGATCAAGGCACAACGACGTACAACGATAACGTGCCGGGGCGGGCTCGGTCAAAACGGGCTGCCCACGGGGTGCGTCGTACGCCTGACGCACCGATTTGATGATACCCCCGGCGGCCAAGGGAGCCGGAGGCGGTGGGCCTCGGCGTCCCGGACAGCGGACCCCCGGATTCACGTTCCACTGCAGGAGGCAATAAGTTGGAGTGGGTCCGAACACCCCAGGGGACCCCTGACTCGAGCGGCGCATCGACCCAGCGTGCGCACGCCACGGCACAAGGAGACCTCCTCGTGACAGACGCCACGCCTTCGGCTGACGGCCAGACCCTGACCGTCCGCGACGACCGGACGGGCAAGGACTACGTGCTCCCGATCGTCGACGGGACCATCCGCGCGAGCGACCTCGGCAAGATCCGGGTCAACGACGACGAGCCCGGCATCGCGTCGTACGACCCCGGGTTCACCAACACCGCCTCGACCCGCTCGGCCGTCACGTTCATCGACGGCGAGAAGGGCATCCTCGAGTACCGCGGCTACCCCATCGAGCAGCTCGCGGAGAAGTCGAACTTCCTCGAGGTCGCCTACCTGCTCATCCACGGCGACCTGCCCTCCAAGGAGCAGTACGACGCCTGGGTGCACGAGATCACCTTCCACACCTTCGTGCACGAGAACATCAAGTCGCTCATGCAGGGCTTCCGCTACGACGCCCACCCGATGGGCATGCTGCTGTCGGCGGTGGGCGGTCTCTCGACCTTCTACCCCGAGGCCCGCAACATCCAGGACCCCGAGGTCCGGCACCTGCAGATCGTCCGGATGATCGCCAAGATGCCGACGCTCGGCGCCTGGTCGTTCCGGCACGCGCAGGGCAAGCCCTACGTCTACCCCGACAACGACCTCTCGTACGCCGAGAACTTCCTCGCGATGCTCTTCAAGATGAGCGAGCCGAAGTACGAGGCGGACCCGCGGCTGGCCAAGGCGCTCGAGGTCCTCTTCATCCTGCACGCCGATCACGAGCAGAACGCCTCGACCAACGCGGTCCGGTCGGTCGGCTCCACCCAGGTCGACCCGTACTCCGCCGTCTCGGCCGGCATCGCGGCTCTCTACGGCCCGCTTCACGGCGGCGCCAACGAGGCGGTCCTGCGGATGCTCAAGCGGATCAAGACGAAGGACAACGTCCCGGCGTTCATCGAGGGCGTCAAGGCCGGCAACGAACGCCTGATGGGCTTCGGCCACCGGGTCTACAAGAACTACGACCCGCGCGCCACGATCATCAAGAAGGCGTGCGACGACGTCTTCGAGGTGACGGGCGTCAACCCCTACCTGGAGGTCGCGCAGGAGCTCGAGAAGATCGCGCTCGAGGACGAGTACTTCGTCAAGCGCAAGCTCTATCCCAACGTCGACTTCTACTCCGGCCTCATCTACGAGGCGCTGCAGTTCCCGCCGGAGATGTTCACGGTGATGTTCGCCATCCCGCGTACGGCCGGCTGGCTCGCGCAGTGGGTGGAGCTGGTGGACGACAAGGAGCAGAAGATCGCCCGGCCGAAGCAGATCTACACCGGCGAACGCGGGCTCACCTTCCCCTCGAGCACCGAGCGCTGGGGCTGAGCAGCACCCACGTCACCCGACGGGCCCGTCCACACCGTGGGCGGGCCCGTCGCCGTCTCCGGGCCCCCTACAGTGGCCGCAGCCGCCACGAGAGGAACACCCCGATGCCCGCTCCCGCCACGCCCCCGTTCACCAGCCGTCAGCTCCTGCTGCGGGAGCGCCCGAAGGGTTACCCCGACGAGAACACGTGGGAGACGGTGACGACGGAGGTCCCCGCGCCCGGCCCCGGAGAGATCGTCGTACGGGTCGACCACGTCTCGCTCGACCCGGCGATGCGCGGGTGGCTGAACGACGTCCGGTCGTACATCCCTCCGGTGGGCCTCGGCGAGGTCATGCGTGCCGGAGCGACCGGCACGGTCGTGGCTTCGAAGCACCCCGACTTCGAGGTGGGCGACGCGGTCATGGGGATGTTCGGCGTGACCGAGTACGCCCTCTCCGACGGCCGCGGCGTCACCACGATCGACCTGGCCGTCGCGGGAGCCCCGACGTGGCTCGGCGCACTGGGTCTGCCCGGGATGACCGCGTACTTCGGTCTCACCGACGTCGGCCGCCTCCAGCCGGGCGAGACGGTGCTCGTCTCGGGTGCCGCCGGGGCCGTGGGCAGTGTCGCGGGCCAGATCGCCAAGGCGATGGGCTGCACGGTGGTCGGCATCGCCGGTGGCCCCGACAAGTGCGCGTGGCTGACGTCGATCGGCTTCGACGCCGCCATCGACTACAAGGACGAGAACGTCCTCGAGCGTCTGCGGGAGGTGGCGCCCCAGGGAGTGGACGTCTTCTTCGACAACGTCGGCGGTGACATCCTGGACGCCGGCCTCGCCAACCTCCGCCGTCACGCGCGGGTGGTCCTCTGCGGCGCGATCTCGGCGTACAACGCGACGTCCCTGCCCGCCGGCCCACGCCGGTACCTGTCGCTGCTGGTCTTCCGGGCGTCCATGACCGGCTTCGTCGTCTTCGACTACGAGGACCGTTATCCGGAGGCGATCGACACGATCGCCTCCTGGATCTCCGACGGCTCGGTGGTCGCCCGCGAGACTGTGGTCGAGGGCGGTGTGGAGGCGTTCCACGAGACGTGGCTCGGACTCTTCGAGGGCTCCAACACGGGCAAGCTCGTCCTCGCGCTCACCGGGGACGGACGGGGTGTCACGGCCGTTTGACGCGATCGGTAGGTTGAGCAGGTGCGTTGGAGACTGGACCTGGCCTACGACGGTGGCGCTTACCGCGGCTGGGCCTCGCAACCCGGCCTTCCGTCGGTGCAGCAGACCATCGAGGACGCGCTGACGCTGGTGCTCCGGCTCGACGGGCCCGCGAGGCTGACCGTCGCCGGCCGTACGGACACCGGCGTCCACGCACGCGGTCAGGTCGCTCACGTCGACCTTCCCGACGAGCTCGAGATGGACGAGGCGCACCTGCTCCGCCGTCTCGACCGCGTGCTCCCCGACGACATCGTGGTGCGGGCCGCACGGGTCGCGCCCGACGGGTTCGACGCACGCTTCTCCGCGCTGCGCCGGCGCTACGTCTACCGGATCTGGGACGGCGTGACCGGCCCTGACCCGCTCCACCGCAACCACGTCGTCCACCACCACCGTCCGCTCGACGTGTCGCTGATGAACGACGCCGCGGTCGGCGTGCTGGGCGAGCAGGACTTCGCCGCGTTCTGCCGTCGGCGGGAGGGGGCGAGCACCATCCGCAGCCTCATGCAGCTCACCACCCGGCGCACCGACTCGTCGATCGTCGAGACGACGGTGGTCGCTGACGCCTTCTGCCATTCGATGGTCCGGTCGCTGATGGGCGCGCTCACGGCGGTCGGCGAAGGCCGCCACGAGCCGGCATGGATGGTGCGGGTGCTCAAGGCACGGACCCGGGACTCGCGGGTGAAGGTGATGCCGTCGCTCGGGCTCACGCTCGAGGAGGTCGTCTACCCGGCGGAGTCCCGGCTCGCCGCCCGCGCACAGGAGACGCGTACCTTCCGAGGTCCGCTCGAGAGCCCCGAGGATGACTGAGCACTACTTCGACAGCGATCCGACCGGCCCCGAGGGTCGGCGCGACGTGACGGCGGAGATCTGGGGTCGCAGCCTCACGTTCACGACGGCCGCCGGCGTCTTCGCGCGAGGGGGTCTCGACAAGGCGACGGCGGTGCTGCTGAGCAGCTCGGAGCCGCCCCGTGAGGCGCGGACGGTGCTGGACCTCGGGTGCGGCTGGGGTCCGATCGCGGTCGCGGTCGCGGTCACGGTGCCGGCCGCCACGGTGCACGCGGTCGACACCAACGCTCGCGCGCGCGATCTCACCCGGTCCAACGCCGAGCGTGCCGGAGTCGGGTCGCGGGTCGTCGTGGCGGCGCCGGACGAGGTCCCTGCGTCCCTGGTCTTCGACGAGATCTGGTCGAACCCTCCGATCCGGATCGGCAAGGCCGCGCTGCACGAGCTCCTCCTGCAGTGGCTCCCCCGGCTCGCACCTGATGGCGTCGCCCGCCTGGTGGTGGGCAAGAACCTCGGTGCCGACTCGCTCCAGCGGTGGCTGACCGACCAGGGCTGGCCCACCGAGAGGGTCGCCAGCGCGAAGGGCTTCCGCGTCCTGCACGTACGCCGGGGGTGACGGCGCCTCAGGCGACCGTGCCCGCGTGCCGGCGAAGCTCCCGGCGGGCCAGGGTGCGCTTGTGGACCTCGTCCGGCCCGTCGGCGATGCGCAGCGTCCGCAGGTGGGCGTAGAACGACGCAAGAGGGACGTCCTCGGTGACCCCCGCCGCGCCGTGGACCTGGATCGCACGATCGACGATCTTGAGCGCCATGTTCGGGGCGTCGACCTTGATCGCGGCAATCTCGGTACGGGCGGCCCTGTTGCCCGACTCGTCCATCACGTAGGCCGCCTTGAGCGTGAGGAGGCGACTCTTCTCGATCTCGATCCGCGCCTCCGCGATCCAGTCCTGGATGTTCGACCGTTCGGCGACGGGGGCCCCGAAGGTCTCCCGTGCCAGTGCGCGGGTGCACATCAGCTCGAGTGCTCGCTCGGCCATCCCGATCGCCCGCATGCAGTGGTGGATCCGGCCGGGACCGAGACGTGCCTGGCTGATCGCGAACCCCTCGCCCTCTCCGGCCAGCACGTCGGCGGCCGGGACCCGGACGTCCTCGAAGACGAGCTCGGCGTGACCCTCTCGGTCCTGGTAGCCGAAGACCGGGAGGTTGCGCAGCACCGTGATCCCAGGTGCGTCGAGGGGGACGACCATCATCGACTGCTGACGGTGGGTCGCCGCCGTCGGATCGGTCTTGCCCATCACGATCAGGACCCGGCAGTTGCGGTGCATCGCGTTGGAGGCGAACCACTTGCGGCCGTTGAGGACGTACTCGTCGCCGTCGCGCTCCATCCGCATCTCGACGTTGGTGGCGTCGGAGCTGGCGACGGCAGGCTCCGTCATGGCGAAGGCGGACCGGATGGTGCCGTCGAGGAGGGGCCGCAGGTAGGTCTTCTTGTGCTCCTCGCTCCCGAACAGCGTCAGGACCTCCATGTTGCCGGTGTCGGGCGCCGCGCAGTTGCAGGCCTCCGGCGCGAGGTGCGGGCTCCTGCCCATGATCTCGGCGAGCGGCGCGTACTCGAAGTTGGAGAGTCCGGGTCCCCACTCGGGGTGCGGGTGGAAGAGGTTCCACAACCCGCGGCGCTGGGCCTCCGCCTTGAGGTCCTCGATGACCTGCGGGTGGTGGTGGGGATCACCGGCCTCGCGCATCTGGGCGGCATAGACGGCCTCTGCCGGATAGACGTGGCTGTCCATGAAGGCCAGGAGCTCCTCCTGATATCTGGCGCTGCGCTCGGTGGTCTCGAACAGGGACATGCGTCCTCCTGGTTGGTCAGGGTCGGGGGTCGAGCAGCTGGGCCTGGTAGCGCCGCATCCCGCGGATCCATCGGTCGTAGTCGGCGCTCTTCTGGCGGTACATCGCGAGCACCTGAGGGTGCGGGAGGATCAGGAACTCCTCGGCACGGACGGCACGGACCACGTCGTCGGCGACGGTGTCCGGATCGAGGACCTCGCCGGCCGAGGTCACCGCGCGGGTGGCCGCCTCGCCGAGGCGGTCACCGGACCGCTCCCCCGCACGCAGCAACGCCGTCTCGACGCCCATGGGGCAGAGGCAGCTGACACCGATGCCCCGGTCGCCGTAGGTGACCGACAGCCACTCGGCGAACCCGACTGCGGCGTGCTTGGTCACCGCGTACGCCGCGGAGCCGATCTGCGTGAGCAGCCCCGCCGCCGACGCCGTGCTGACGAAGTAGCCTCGTCCGCGCTCGAGCCAGCGCGGGACCAGCAAATCGGCGGCACGCACGTGAGCGCGCAGGTTGACGTCCAGGGCCACGTCCCACGCCGCCTCACCGCCGAGGCCGTGCCCACCGGAGACGCCTGCGTTCGCGGCGTAGAGGTCAACCGGACCGTAGGCCTCCTCGGCACGCGCCAGGAGCTCGTCGATCTGAGCGGGGTCGGCGACGTCGGCAGCGTGGGCGATCGCGGACCCGGGGCGTACGGCCTCGACCTCTGCAGCGGCCGCCTCCGCGGCGGCGCTGTCCAGGTCGGCCACGACGACGCGCGCGCCCTCGGCCGCGAAGCGTCGAGCCAGTGCGCTGCCGATCCCTCCGCCGCCACCTGTGACGACAGCGACCGCACCGTGCAGCTCCATCCGGTCCTCCTCCGTCGGGGGCTTCTGTATACTTGAATCCGATCTCAACTTCAAGTCGAAGCTGTCGGCCGGGGCGTCGGCACGGAAGGACGGGGATGACGCGACCGATCCCGGTCGACGGCGACGCGACCGACGGCACGACCCGCGAGCCACCGCGTACGGCGCGTGGAGCTCGGACGCGGGCCGCCCTCGTCGCGGCGGCGCGACGGGTCTTCGAGCGCGACGGCTACCTCGAGGCCCGCCTCGCCGACATCACGACAGAGGCCGGGACTGCTGCGGGGTCGTTGTACACGTACTTCACCGGCAAGGAGGAGATCTTCGCCGCGGTGCTCGAGGAGGTGAAGGAGGAGATGCTCCATCCTGACCTCCGCGACGTCTCCCGCACCGAGGACCCTGTGGCCGTGATCGCCGCCGCCAACCGCGCCTATCTCGAGTCGTACCAGCGCAACGCGCAGCTGATGCGGCTCCTGGAGCAGGTCTCGACCATCGACGACCGGTTCGCCGACGTACGGCGGCAGCGCGCGCGGGCCTTCACCGCGCGCA
>NZ_JARBCJ010000115.1:0-278 GCF_028803055.1 Mumia sp. | reverse complement strand
AACCCGCCCACCGCCCAGCTGTGGCGGCCCGGGCTGCTGGTCCCCACATTCCACCACGGGTTCCCCGACTTCCGGGGCCCGCGCGGGGGCCCCCCCCCCCCCCCCCACGCCCGCAGCGTCCGCGCGCTCCAGGAGCGCGGCCTCGCCGATCCCGAGCTCGATGCCGACCTGGCGGCCGCCGCGCTGTCGTCGATGGTGTCGCGGACCGCGTACAACGCCTTCGTGGTGGGAGCAGAGCGTGACGTCGAGAGGCTCGCGCACACGTTGACCCGGCTCTG
>NZ_JARBCJ010000114.1:0-11112 GCF_028803055.1 Mumia sp. | reverse complement strand
TGGCGGCGAGCTCATCACGATCGCTCTCGATTCGACGGTGACCTGGGACGAGAGCTAGAGCCGAGCCGCGAGGAGCGCTTCACATCCACCACGCCCGTGTGGCATACATCAGAGGCGGTCCCAGATCTGTCTGGAACCGCCTCTGACCTGCTCAATCTCTTGTAGCGGGGGCAGGATTTGAACCTGCGACCTCTGGGTTATGAGCCCAGCGAGCTACCGAGCTGCTCCACCCCGCGTCGGCACACAGAACATTACCGGACCTCTCCCCCAGACCCAAACCCAGGCTGCCTCGCGGCTGCGTGCCGGGATGCCCGGGCCTGCACCATCGCGGCGAGCACGCCGGAGCCCGTGACCGCGATGTACGAGGTGAGCACCGCGACCGCGACCGGCACCGTCTGCAGCGCTCCCAGGTCCATCATGAGCGCCGCCAGTAGCACCAGAGTGAACGGCGCGGCGACGATGGCACCGGGCAGCGCGGCGAAGACGCAGCTGAACGTGAGGGCGAGCGGGACGTCCGGCACGATCAGGTGGATCGCGTACCCGTACGTCCCTCCGAGGAACAGCATCGGGAAGAACGGGCCCCCGATGAATCCCGTCTCCATACAGACGGAGAAGGCCACCATCTTGGCCAGCACGATGACGAGGAGGAAGCCGGCTCCGAGCGCCGACCCGGACTCGGCCACCGTGTGGAGCTGGTGGCTCCCGGTGAACAGCGTCAGCGGAAGCGCGACGGCGATGAGGCCGAACGCCAGCCCGCCCGCCACCGGGCGCAGGACGGTCTTCCCTTCCAGACGGGCGGCCAGCCGACGGACGATCCCTGTGAGGACCGCCAGCACCAGGGCGCCGAGCGCAGCGGCCAGGCCGAGACCCACGGCCGCCAGGAGGTGCCAGTCCTTGTAGGCGTAGGACGGGACGTCGTAGAGGCCGAGGAACGTCGTCCCCGCGATCGGGTAGAACACCGCGAAGCACACCGTCGCCGACGCCAGCGACCCGAACACAGCATGGGTGAAGCGGCGACGGTGCGGCTTGGCGAGCTCCAGGACGAGCAGCGTCGCCACCATCGGCACCGCGAGCAGCCCGCCGTACGCGGCCGAGATGCCGGTGAGCGTCGTCGCCTTCTGCATGTCCTCGTCGGTACGCCGTCGGCCGACCCAGGTGCCCAGTCCTCCGCCCATCGACCCGAGCGCCGCCTCCGGGCCCAGGCTCGCACCGCCGACGAGGGACACCGACGACACGGCGACCGTCCCGAGAACGCTGGCAGGCTCGACGTGCTCCTTCTCCAGCTCGTCGGTCAGACCGGGCTGGTGTTCGGGCATCCGCAGGACGTGACGGAGCAGACCGACGACGAGACCGGTCCCGACGGTGACCGCGATCCACCACCAGTGACCACCCCACCAGCCCTGCGACGTCGGATCGCCCCAGAAGTCTCCAGTCTCGACCACGAAGAGGAAGGCGAGGCCGGCGAAGGCCATCACCACTCCGAACACGACCGCGTCCCGGATCAGCACCCAGAACTCCCGCGACCGCGCGAGCGGGGCGAGTTGCAGCTCACCGCTCGTGTCGGCCATCGCCCCGCCTCTCGTGCGTCGGCCGCAACGTATCGCCCGAAGGAGCGAGCGGCGACCGGAATGCGGCGACGGCGACCGGCACCAGCGGGTGGCGCACCGTCGAATCCAACTTGGTCACTACACTTACCCGAGTCAGCGCCGCACTCGACGAGGAGACACCGTGACGACCACGCCCCGCACCCGCCCGACCGTCGCGATCGTCGGTGCCGGTGCCGCCGGCACGCTCGTCGCGCTGCACCTCGTCCGTACAGCGGGACGCCGCTCGACCGGCGTGGACGTGATCCTCCTCGACCCCGCCGACCGGTGGGGTCGAGGCCCTTCCTTCGGCACGCTCGACGACCAGCACCTCCTCAACGTCCCCGCCGCCGGCATGAGCGCGCTCCCCGAGGACCCCGCGCACTTCGTCGCGTGGCGCACCCACGAGGACCCCGAGAACGGCAGCGACCCGGCGACCTTCGCACGCCGTCGCGAGTACGCCCGCTATCTCGACGAGACCTTGACGGAGACCCTTCAAGGCCCGCCCGGGGAGTTCGCCGCGGTGCGGCACGTCCGCTCGCGCGCCGTCGGCCTGCGCCGTACCGGGTCCGGGGTCGTCGTCGCCACGAGCGACGGCCGAGACGTGGCTGCGGACGCCGCCGTGGTGGCGACGGGACTCCCCGCCGCTGGGCACGCGTGGGCGCCGGAGGCCCTGCGCGGCTCGGCCTTCTTCGTCCCCGACCCGTGGGCCCCCGGCGCGCTCGACCCCGTACGCCGCGACCGCTCGGGTCCCGGCGACGTCCTGCTGGTCGGGACCGGACTCACGATGGTCGACGTGACCTTGTCCCTCACCGACGCGAGCAACCGGCCGGACCGTGTCGTGCGCGCGATCTCACGCAACGCGCGCCTTCCTCGTGCGCACGTCACCGGGCTCAAGCTCGCCGCGATCCCCGACGTCTCCGACTGGGGCAGCTCCCTCGCCGAGATCCGCGAGCACGTCGTCCAGCACCTTCAGGCGGTCGAGCGCGACGGAGGCGACTGGCGCCCCGGCGTCGACGGGCTCCGGTTCCGGATCTCCACGCTCTGGGGACGGCTGAACGACGAGGACCGCGCCGAGTTCCTGGCCTCGGACGCCGGTGCCTGGAATGTCCTGCGCCACCGGATGCCGCCCTCGAGTGCCACGCTCGTGGAGGGCATGCGCGAGGCGGGCCGCCTCGTTCTGTCACCCGGGTCGGTCGTGGACGCCGAGCCGCTCCCACGCGGCGGTCTGCGCGTGACGGTCGCGGATCGCTCCAGCGACGAGCGCGACGCGGTGGAGACGACGCACGACGTCGGCTGGGTCGTGAACTGTACGGGCCCGCAGGGCGACATCCGGCTGCTCGGCGACCCCTTCCTCGACGACCTCCTCCGCCCTCGAGGTGGCGCATCGAGCGCGGTCGTGTCGACCGCGGGCATGGGATTCCGCACCGACGGGGGCCGCTTGATCGACTCCGAGGGTCGTGCCGACGCACCGGTGTGGACCCTCGGCGCACTGCGGCGGGGCGAGCTCTGGGAGTCGACGGCTGTGCCTGAGATCCGGAGCCAGGCCCTCGCCGTCGCCACCGGCGTCCTCGACGCGATCGCCCCGCTCCCCCGACGTCTTGCCGACGGTCGTGTCGTGAGCGGCCATCACCCCGCCGCTCGCCCGCGCGACCCGCTCGGACTGCCGATCTCGACGACGGCCGAGGCCGCGACGGCGTACAACGCGGGCCTCGAGCGCCTCATGCGCCTCCAGGACGACGCGGACGCCCCGCTCCGCGAAGCGGTCGCGCTCGACCCCGGCTTCGCGCTGGGGCACGCGACCCTTGCCCTGCTGGGCCATGAGGCGGGAGCCGACGCGGACGTGCAGGCGTCGCTGGACGCAGCGCGCGAGGCCGTGCGCCAGCGGGGCGACGAGCGCGAGCGCAGCCTCGTCGACGTCGTCGGACAGCGGGTCAAGGACGTCCGCAACAAGGGCGCCCGGGCGCTGATGAACCACATCGCGGCGCACCCGCGAGACATCCTCGCCGTCTCCGCCGCGGTGCCGACGATCGCGTTCTCCGGCGTCACCGACGTGCAGCAGGAAGCGTGGGACCTGGTCGAGGGACTGGCCCCTGCCTACGGCGACCACTGGTGGTACATCTCGTTGCTCGCCTTCACCCGTCAGGACCAGAGCCGGTTCGAGGAGGCAGGGCTGCTGGCCGAGAGCGCGCTCTCGTGCGAGCCTTCCTCGGGCCACGCCGTGCACGCCCAGACCCACGTCATGTACGAGACCGGGCAGCACGAGGCCGGTCGGGTCTGGCTCGACCACTGGGTCAACGAGAGCGGTCGGTCCGCCAGCCACCGTGCGCACTTCTCCTGGCACGCGGCCCTGCACGAGCTCGCGATCGGCGACACCGAGGCCGTACGCCGCCGCTACTACTCGCAGCTCGCTCCACCGACCGTCACCGGAGTTCGTGCTCTCGTGGACTCCGCCTCACTCCTGTGGCGCTGGCAGCTGACCACGTCCGGCTGGGACGCTGCGGTCGCCCACGGCGTCCCGGGGGCAACGGGGACTGCCTTCGTCGGCGAGACCGCTCCGCCGCCGGTCGCGCCGGTGATCGACGCCGCCGGGTCGGTGCTGGTCGACGCTCCGGAAACACCGTTCGTGGCCCTCCACTCCGCCATCGCGCTCGCCACCTCCGGTGACACCGCTCGGCTCGCGGCGCTCGCCCGGCACTGCCGCGGCTCGCGCGACGTGACCATCAGGACCGTCGTGGCGACGGTGTGCGACGCGCTCCTCCGCGCGGGCGAGGAGCGCTGGGACGATGCCGTGACACTGCTGGAGGACACGCTGCCGGTGCTCGCGCAGGTCGGCGGATCGGCGGCGCAGCGCGAGGTCGTCGAGGAGACGCTGCTGTTCTGCCTCGTCAACGCGGGTCATGCCGAGCGAGCGGGTGCCGTGCTCGACGCCCGGCTCGACCGCCGCGAGTCCCCTCTCGACGCCCGGCGTCGCGACTCGCTGGTCCTCCGCACGACCGTCGCCGGCTGACTTCATGCCGGGCGCCGCGCCCCCCGGTGGGTGGTATCGGCTCGCTGCCGTGTTCGATCGACGGGCGCTGACTCAGCCGCCGTCAGGGGTGGGTGTCGGAGTCGCCGGTGTGGCACCCACCTGCGCACGCACGCGGCCCAGGATCTCCGCCATCTTCTCGACCTGGGTCTGGTACTCGCCGAGGTTGCCCTTCTCGAGCGCCTGCTGTGCGGCGTCGTAGGCCGCGTCGGCCTGCTGGAGCAGCTGCTCGACACTCTGCGGTGTCGGCGACGTTCCTCCGTCGCCTCCGTCGGCCTGGTCCGTCGGCGGCGGGGCGCCCTCGATGCCGAGGGCGACGCGCAGAGCCTCGTCGAGGTTCTGGCCGAAGCCGATCCCCTCGCCGAACGACGCGATGACGAACTGCAGGACGGGATACGAGCCCTCGGTCGCGCTGCGTCGGATGTAGACCGGTTGGACGTACAGCAGTCCCTCGCCGACCGGCAGCGTCAACAGGTTGCCGAAGAGCACCTTCGTGCCGGCCGACTTGTACGGCAGCAACGCCGACGACACCCTGCTGTCGGCCTCGAACCGGTTGGCGATCTGGTTGGGGCCGTCCACCGTGGAGGCAGAACCCAGCTGCAAGATCTGGATCTTGCCGTAGTTCTCGGTGTCGCTCGCCTCGGAGTTCACCGACACGAACGAGGCGAGGTTCTGGCGGTTGTTGGGCAGGTAGACGCTGGTCAGCGAGAACCGCGAGTCCTCCTCGCCCGGGCGCTGGATCGACAGGTAGTAGGGCGGCTGGAGCGACCCCTTGGCCGTCGGGTCCTCCGGGATCTTCCAGCGCTCGCCACCCTCGTAGAAGGTCTGCGGGTCGGTCACGTGGTACGCGCCGAGGATGTTGCGCTGCACCTTGAACATGTCGACCGGGTAGCGGACGTGCGCGAGCAGGTCGGGCGAGATCTCCGACTTCGGCTTGACCGTGTCGGGGAAGACCTTCATCCAGGTCTTGAGCACCGGGTCCTCGGTGTCCCACTGGTAGAGGTCGACCGACCCGTCGTACGCGTCCACCACGCCCTTGACGGCGTTGCGCATGTAGTTGACCTGGTCCGATGGCAGAACCGCCTGCGCACCGGTGCCGGTCAGCGTGTCCGAGGTCGCCTCGTCGAGCGAGACCTTCTCGGAGTAGGGGTAGTTGTCGCTCGTGGTGTAGCCGTCGACGATCCACACGACGCGGCCGTCCACGACCGCCGGGTACGGGTCGCCGTCGATCGTGAGCCACGGCGCCACCTTGGCGACCCGGTCACGCGGGTGCCGGTCGTACAGGATCTTGGAGTTCTCGTTGACGCGGTTCGAGAGCACGATGTTGGGCTCGCTGAACTTCACCGCGTAGAGCAGCTTGTTGAACGCGCTGCCGATGTCGACGCCACCCTTGCCGTCGTACGTGTTCTGGGTGACGTTCTCGGCCGGTGACTCGCCCGCGGCCTCCTCCTCCTCGGCGGTCGTGCCGTTGCCGCGCGGGATGTCGACCTCGATCGGCTTTGCATTCTTCTTGGGGCGTCCGACGATGGAGTACGAGGGAGAGTTCTCGCCGAAGTAGATCCGCGGCTGCTTGTCGAGCTTGAGCTCGCCGACCGGGGGGATGTCGCGCTCGACCCAGACGGGCTCGCCCTGCGAGCCGCGCTGGTTGCCCTGGGCTGCGATCACGCCGTAGCCGTGGGTGTAGACGGTGTGGTCGTTGGCCCAGTTGCGCTGGTTCTCCGGCAGACCGTCGAGGTTGAGCTCGCGCGCCGCGATCACGATGTCCTGCGGGTTGTCGGTGCCCTCGAGCTGGTAGCGGTCGACGTCCAGCGTGGGCGGCACGCTGTAGTAGCCGCGGACCTGCTGGAGCTGCTCGAACGCTGGAGACACCAGCGTCGGATCGAGCAGGCGCGTGCTCACGCGCGACTCCGCCGACTCGGTCAGCTGCTGGGGCGTCAGCTCGGTCTGCGCGTTGTAGTTCTGCTTCTCGACCCCCGCGATCCCGAACGCGTCCCGCGTGGCGGTGATGTTCTTCGCGATGTAGGGGGCTTCCTTGTCAGGCTCGGACGGCTTGACCTGGAAGGACTGCATGATCGCCGGCCAGATGCCGCCGATCAGCACCGAGGTCAGCACGAGGAGCGCCAGGCTGATGCCGGGGAGGAGCCAGTTGTGCCAGATCGCGTTGGCGAAGAAGAGCAGCGCGCACAGCAGCGACACCGCCATCAAGATGTTCTTGCTGGGGATGCGCGCGTTGGCGTCGGTGTAGGTGATGCCGGTCAGCAGGTTGCCGCTGTCGACCGAGAACCCGAAGCGGTCCAGCCAGTAGGCGAACGCCTTCAGCAGCATGATCAGGCCGATGAGGATCGACAGGTGGGTCTGCGTGGCCCGGGAGATCTTGCGGTTCTTGCCCGAGAACGCGATGCCGCCGTAGATGTAGTAGACGACCGCCACCGCGATGACCGAGACGATCAGCAGCGCGAATCCGAAGCCGGTGAGGAAGCGCAGCCACGGGTAGTCGAAGACGAAGAACGAGATGTCGCGGCCGAAGGTCTCGTCGTTCTTGCCGAACGGCGTCGCGTTGCGCCACATCAGGAACGTCCGCCACTGCCCCGCGGCCGAGGAGCCGGCGAAGACCAGCAGGAGGATGCCCAGGCCGATCAGCGCCACCTTGCGCAGCGGGTGGATGGCCTCGCGGTAGCGGACCACCGGGTCGTTGGGGCGCACCGGACCTGGAGTCTTGGGACGCGACCGGTAGGCGAGCCAGACGTTGAGGACCACCACGCCGGCGAACAGCGCGCCGAACACGACGAACATCAGCACCCGCGTGCTCAGCATCGTCGCGAAGACCGAGCCGTAGTCGACCGACCGGAACCAGAGGCGATCGGTCCACACACCCGTGAAGATGGCACCGAGGAACAGCAGCGCCACGAGCGTGATGATGGTGGGAATCAGGACACGTCGTCCCTGTCGTCCGACCTCGGGTCGAGGTCGGGCAGCGGCGGATCCTTCGCTCACAGCTCTCCTTCAGTAGTCGTGCTCGAGGCACAACAGTCTTCGGACTGCAAGTGTGACAGGTCAGTCCAGCAGGGTCTGTCGCAGCATCGAGACCAGGCCGGGGACCAGATCGGGCCCCTCGGCGAGCTCGTCGCTGCCGCGCACGTCCACGATGCAGTGCGCCTGGCCGTCCCTCGTCACCGCGACGGTCAGACGGACCTCCTGGCGATCGGGGTGCTCGGCGACGAAGTCGGACACGGTCGACTCGTCGTCGGGCAGAGACTCCTCGGCGTCTGGAGGCAGCATGAGGCGCTCCAGCACCACGGCGGTGCCGTCGACCTGCGGCGGCCACACGATCTCGGTGACGAAGTCCTCGAACGAGCGCTCTGCGGGCAGGTCGTCCTGCTCCACCGCGGTGAACGAGTCGTCCACGTCGTCGGGCCCGATCCCGAGCTCACGGGCCAGCGCGGGCTCGTCCGCGGCCAGCGCGGCCGTGCGCACCAGGGCGTACAGGCGTGGGGGCGCGTCCCACCCGGCCGCCTGCGCCACCTCGGCGATCTCGAGGGCGGTCTCTCTCAGGGCGTTCGTGGGTGTCAGCTGCATGTGGGAACCGTGGCCTTCGGGTCGTCGGAGAGCTTGTCGAGCGCGTCGACGGCATCGGCGAGCTTCTTGACACGCACCAGGCGCATGTCGAAGTCGTCGGACGCCGCCGCTTCGGCGCAGTTGCCGTCGGGGACGAGGAACACCTTCGCCCCCGCAGACGACGCGCCGGCGAGCTTTTGCTGGATCCCGCCGATCGGGCCGACCGCGCCGGCGGCGTCGATGGTGCCCGTGCCGGCGATCGTCGTGCCGTCGGTCAGGTCACCGGGGGTGAGCATGTCGTACAGCGCGAGGGCGAAGACGAGGCCGGCGCTCGGCCCGCCGATCGACTCGCCCAGGTTGTTGGCGATGGGGAACGGCAGCTCGACATCGGTGCCGAGGCTGACCCCGATGCGCGCCTTGCTCGGGTCGTCGGGGGCTGCCTCGGACCTCACCTTGACGGTCTGGTCCGACGCGTCGCGCCGGATGCCGAGAGTGATGACGGCGCCGGGCCGCGCGGACGACACGAGCTTGACCGCCTGGTCGGTGCCGGTCACCTTCTGACCGTCGACGCTGACCAGCACGTCGTCGACCTTGAGGACGTCGGCCGAGGGGCCGTCCTCGGAGACCGCAGCGATCTCGACGACCGACGCGACGTCGTACCCGGCCTGGGTGAGCGCCGCAGCCTCGGAGGTCAGCTTGGAGCTGGCCATCTGCGCGGCGTTCTCCTGCCGCGACTCCTCCGCGGTCTGGTCCTTCGGATAGACGAGGTCGCGCGGAACCACGGCCTCCTCGGGGTTGAAGTAGGCGATGAACGCCTGCGGGAGGCTCACGCGCGAGTCGGCACGCGTCACCGACACCGTCGTCAGGCGGATCTGACCATCGGTCGGGTAGGTCTTGGCGTCCTCGATCTCCAGGACCGGTTTGCCGTCGTAGTCGCCCAGCACGTCGACGGTCGGCCCGGGGCGCATCGTCACGTACGGGACGGGGAGCAGCAGAGCGACCGCGACCAGGGTCAGCACGAGGAGCCCGGCCGAAGCCAGGGTAGAGGTCCGGCGGCTCATCGGGGCGTGCTCACCGGCCTGACTCGGGCTTGGCACGACGGACGACGACGCCGCTGGGCGGCTGGGGCGACTGCCGGGCGTGGACCGCGGCCGGCAGCGGCCGCTGGACGGCGTCGCTGAACCGCGCGTACGCGGGATCACCGGGGCCCCAGGAGCGGGCCGAACGATCGACGCCGTGCGACGCGTCCGCACCCCGACGCCCGTACCACGCCGCCCACAGCATCGCGAGCGCGGTGACGGCGAGAGGCACCGCCAACCACAGCAGGATCTTCACGCCACCAGTCTAGGCGGCTCGGCCGCACCCCGGTCGAGCGAGCGCAGCGAGTCGGGACCTAGGGACTCCCCACCCACTCGTCGCTCCCGTCCTCGAAGAGCTGGTGCTTCCAGATCGGCACCTCGGCCTTCAGCCGCTCGACCAGCGCACGGCTGACCTCGTACGCCGCCGGCCGGTGGGGTGCCGCCACCGCTGTCACGACCGCGAGGTCGCCGATGTCGAGGTCGCCGACGCGGTGCACCACCGCAACTCCCCGTACGCCGGTGCCCCCCGAGACCTCCTCGGCGATCGCGCGCAGCACCGGGAGGACCCGGGAGTGCGCCGAGTACGCAAGGCCCTCGACCCCCTTGTCGCCGTCGTGGTCGCGCACCGCCCCGACGAAGAGCACGACGGCGCCGGCGCCGGCGTCGGCCACCGCCTCGTACACCTCGGAGATGTCCAGGGGCTCGTCACGCACGTCGACCAGACGGACCACATCGCTCATGGCGAACAAGACTAGGGCGGTTCGAGCCTCACGGGTACGTTGGAACCATGCCTGATGAGCCCGAGCGCACCCCTGACGACATGCCCGACGACCCGGAGGGCACCTCCAGCGGGGGCGACCAGGGGCCCGACCACGGCATCGGCTTCGGCAAGGTGCCCGGCCCGTCCCAGGGCGGCACGGGCTCACCGTCTGGCGACAACCCGTTCGCGGGCACCCCGATGGAGGGCCTCTTCGGCCCCTTCGGGCAGATGTTCGGCGGGACCGGCGGTGGGCAGATGCCCGACATGAACCTCCTGATGCAGCAGATGCAACGCATGTTCGCCCCGCACGACGGCGCGGTCAACTGGGAGCTCGCGACCGACGTCGCCCGCCGTACGGTGGCGGCCTCTCCCGACCCGTCGCCGCTGCGCACCGAGTCATCCGCTGTGGACGATGCGATGCGACTCGCGGAGGTCTGGCTGGACACCGCGACCGACATCCCCGCCGCCGCCATGCGCTCGGCTGCATGGAGTCGGTCGGAGTGGGTGGAGTCGACGATGCCCACTTGGCGGGCGATGGTGGAGCCGATCGCCGAGCATGTGGTCGCGGCGATGTCGAACGCCCTGCCCGAGGAGGCCAAGGCGATGGCCGGCCCGCTCGTGGGCATCCTCAACCAGGCCGGCGGCGCCATGTTCGGCTCGCAGGTCGGCCAGGCGATCGGGACGCTCGCGACCGAGGTCCTCGCGACCACCGATGTCGGCCTCCCCCTCGGTCCGTCGGGTGTGTCCGCCCTTCTCCCCGCCAACGTCCGCGCGTTCGGCGAGGGTCTGGACCAGACCGACACCGACGTGTTCCTCTACGTGGCCCTGCGCGAGTGCGCGCACCAGCGGCTCTTCGCCCACGCGCCGTGGCTGCGGGGGCGCCTGCTGTCGACGATCGAGGAGTACGGCCGCGGGACGAGCATCGACGTCTCCTCGATCGAGGAGAAGATGCGCGGTCTCGACCCGACCAACCTCGCGTCCGCCCAGGAGGCGCTCGAGGGTGGACTGTTCGAGCCCGAGCGCACCCCGCAGCAGCAGGCGGTGCTCAACCGGCTCGAGGCGCTGCTCGCGTTCATCGAGGGGTGGGTCGACGAGGTCGTCACCCAG
>NZ_JARBCJ010000113.1:0-11136 GCF_028803055.1 Mumia sp. | reverse complement strand
CATGAGTGCGGCGAAGTCGTCGACGTCGTCCGGCTCGTACAGCGTGATGACGACGATGTCCGCAGCGAGGTCGGCGGTGGGGGACAAGGCACGTCCCGAGACCGGACGGAGCAGCAGGACGTCGTCCGACGAGATCATCGTGGCGTTCGCGGCGTCGCGGTGCCGGGCCCACACCGGCCCCTCGTAGAACGCGCGCAGTGCCGGCCCGCGGCTCGCGGCGTCGTCGAACCCGCGTATCCAGACGAACTGGTCGGGATCGTCGAGGTCTCGGAACGGTCCGAGGACCGACATCCCGACCTCCTCCTGCGGGGTCACGAGCTCCGACTCGAACAGGCGGACGAGCGTCTCGCGTTGACCCGCGTGCAGCGCGTAGCGGCGGAGCTCGACGAGGGCAGGCGCAGAGGACATGACCACACCCTGGCAGCAGGCACCGACATCCCCGCTCGGACGGGCCGTACGGCGGTTCGCGGGCGTGTCTGCCCGGGAAGACTGCGACGCCGACCTAGCCTGAGCCCATGTCCTTCCCCTTGCGCAGCCTGCTCGGGCGCGACATGGCGGTCGACCTGGGCACGGCGAACACCCTCGTCTATGTGCGGGGCAAGGGCGTCATGCTCGACGAGCCGTCGGTCGTCGCCCTCGCTGCGCAGACCCATGAGATCCTCGCCGTGGGGTCTGAGGCCAAGCGGATGCACGGGCGCACGCCTGACGCGATCTCGGTGGTCCGACCGATGAAGGACGGCGTGATCGCCGACTTCGAGGCGTGCGAGCACATGCTGAGGCTGTTCATCCAGCAGGTCCACCGGCGTCGCTACTTCACCAAGCCTCGCCTGGTCGTGTGCGTCCCGAGCGCCATCACCTCGGTCGAGCAGCGTGCGGTCCGAGAGGCCGGCTACCAGGCCGGAGCCCGCCAGGTGTTCATCGTCGAGGAGCCGATGGCGGCAGCGCTCGGTGCGGGTCTGCCCGTGCACGAGCCGACCGGCAACATGATCGTCGACGTGGGCGGAGGCACGACGGAGGTCGCGGTGATCGCGCTCGGGGGCATCGTGGCCAGCCGCTCGATCCGCACCGCGGGCGACGACATGGACGAGGCCATCGTGGCGTGGTTCAAGAAGGAGCACGCGCTGCTGCTCGGCGACCGTACGGCCGAGGACCTCAAGGTGACGGCCGGATCAGCCTTCCCCCTGCCCGACGAACGGACCGTCCACGTCCGCGGCCGCGACCTCGTCGGAGGTCTCCCTCGGACGGTGGACGTCACCGTCGGCGAGGTCCGTCGCGCGTTGGAGGAGCCCGTGGCGGCGATCGTCGACGCCATCAGGGGCACGCTCGACCTGACGCCGCCCGAGCTCGCGGGCGACATCATGGACCGGGGCATCGTCCTCACCGGCGGCGGGGCGCTGCTGCCGGGCCTCGACGACCGGATCCGCCACGAGACGCAGATCCCGGTCCACGTGGTCGACGACCCCCTCCACTCGGTCGCGCTCGGCGCCGGCAAGTGCGTGGAGGAGTTCGACGCCCTGCAGCAGGTGCTCACTTCCGAGCCCCGCAGGTGACGGCGTGGCCAGGACCCGTCGTCGCCCCGACCAGCAGCACCGTCCGCGGACGGTGCTGCTCGTGCTGCTGCTCGCCGCCGTCGCCCTGATCAGCGTCGACCTGTCCGGAGCCGGGTCGCCCGCCCGTACGCTCGCCGGCTCCGTGCTCGGACCACTGGAGTCGGGCGCCCATCGGCTCTTGTCGCCGTTCGGCGTCGACAGCTTCGCCACCCGCGACCAGCTCCGCGACGACAAGGCCGCGCTCGAGGCGGAGAACGCCCGCCTGCGAGGGCTGGTGGCCTCGTCCGACGTCGACCGGACGCGGCTCGCCGAGTACGACGCGCTCGCGGCGTTCGCGACCTCGGCGGACCTCGAGACGGTGACGGCCCACGTCGTCGGGATCGGTGCAGCGCAGTCCTTCCGGCGCACCGTCGTCCTCGACGCGGGCACGTCACGCGGTGTCCGCCGGGACATGACCGTGCTGGGTCCCGACGGCCTCGTCGGTCGCGTCATCAGCGCCACCTCGCGCAACGCCGTCGTGCTCCTGCTCGTCGACGCCGACTCGGTGGTCGGTGCGCGGCTCGGAGCCGAGCACGAGCTCGGGATGCTGCGTGGTGACGGCAGCCTGTCGGGCACGGGGAGGCTGAACCTCGAGGTGCTCGACCGCTCCGCCGTGCCGAAGGTCGGTGACCCGATCGTCTCGTGGGGATCGCGCGACGGTGTCCCGTACATCGCCGGGGTCCCGATCGGCCGCGTCGAGAAGGTCGTGGAGTCGCCGCGTGACGAGACGGCATCGGTGACGGTGGCGCCCTACGTCGACTTCTCCGCCCTCGACACGGTCTCGGTCGTCGTCGGCGCCCGGAAGGGATCGTGACGGTGGACGGCCGTCGGGTCGCCCTCGTCGTGGCCCTGCTCGTCGTCGGCGTGGTCGCTCATACCAGCGTGCTGGCGCCGCTGGTCCCGACCGCGGTGGTTCCCGACGTCGTGCTCGTCCTCGTGGTGGCGGTGGGCTTGTGCGGGGGGACCACCGAAGGGGCCTGGGCCGGGTTCACCGGCGGCCTGCTGCTCGACGCCGCGCCGCCCGCCGACCACGTCCTCGGTCAGTGGGCGCTATCGCTCACGGTGGTCGGCTACCTCGCCGGGACCGTCGACCGGGGGAGCCGGCCGTCGTGGCTGAGCGACAGCCTCACCGTGGCTGCGGCCGCCTTCGTCGGCACCTCGATCTTCGCGCTGAGCAGCCTCGCCCTCGGTGAGCCCGGGGCGCACCTCGCGATGGTGCTCCCGGTCGTCGCGCTCGCCGTCGTCTACGACGTGGTGCTGGGCCTGGCGCTGGTGCCCGGCGTCCGTGCTCTGCTCGGCAGGGTCGAGCCTGCCCCACAGGTCAGGTGGTGACGGTGCGGCGGGGGCGGGCACGGATCGTCGTGGTGCAGGTGCTCGTGGTCGCGCTGTTCGCGACGTTGTGCGCCCGCCTCTGGTACGTCCAGGTCGTCGGCGGCGACGAGTACCAAGCGCGCGCCGCGAACAACGCCAACCGCCAGGGCCTCGTGCAGCCTCAGCGCGGCCTGGTCGTCGACGCGATGGGGCGCCCGCTGGCTGCCAACAAGGTCACCTGGGTCGTCACGGTCGACCGCTCGCGGCTGACGCGGCTCGAGTCCGAGGAGCAGAGCGACGTGCTGGGACGGCTCGCCCGGCTGGTCGACCTCGACTACGACGTGCTCCTCGACCGGATCAAGCTGTGTGGCGAGCAGGGGGCGCCGGAGCCCCCGGCCTGCTGGAACGGCTCGCCGTACGAGCCGGTCCCGGTCGCGCAGGACGTCCCGCGGGACGTGGCGCTGTCGCTGTCGGAGCGGGCCGAGGAGTTCCCCGCGGTCGCCGCCGAGCAGCGCTCGGTGCGGGCGTACCCGCGCCCCGAGGGGGTCAACGCCGCGCAGCTGCTCGGCTACGTCACGCCGATCACCGCTGACGAGTACGACGCGGCGCGCGAGCGCGACGACGAGAGCCTCAACGCGGCCTCCGTGGTCGGACGGGCCGGGGTCGAGCGCAGCTACGACGCCGACCTGCGTGGAGTCCCGGGGACGACCGGCAAGTCGGTGGACTCGCGAGGTCGGGTCATCGCGGAGGGTACGGCGGTGGACCCGCAGGCGGGCAGGACCCTGGTCACGAGCATCGACTCCCGGGTCCAGGCGCTCGCCGAGGGGCAGCTGAAGAAGGCGATCGAGAAGGCCCGCACGACCCACGACGACGTCACCGGACGCAGCTACGAGGCGACCGCCGGGGCCGCCGTCGTCCTGGACCCCGACGACGGGCGAGTGATCGCGGCGGCGAGCTACCCGTCGTACGACCCGCAGGTCTGGGTCGACGGCATCACCAACCGGCAGCTCGAGTCGCTCTACGCCGAGGACTCCGGGACCCCGCTGCTGTCTCGCGTGACGCAGGCGCAGCTCGCGCCGGGGTCGACGTGGAAGCCCTTCGTCGCCGCGGGAGCGCTCGAGGACCGGTGGGACACCGGATCGCGCCTCGACTGCTCCTCCGGGCTCCAGGTGGGCAACCGGTGGTTCAAGAACTACGAGTCGGCCTCGTACGGGCCGATCGGCTTCGACCGGGCGCTCGCGGCGTCCTGCGACACGTTCTTCTACCGGATCGCCTACGCCGCGTGGACGGACCAGGGCGGCACCGACGCCAAGACCGGCGTCCACGACCCGCTGGTCGAGATGGCACGCGCGTTCGGGTTCTCCGAGCGCACCGGCATCGACATCCCCGGTGAGGCCGGCGGGCGTCTCGGCGACCGGCAGTGGCGCCAGGACTACTGGAAGGCCAACAAGGACCGCTACTGCGCGATCGCCCGCAAGCCCGAGAAGGTGGAGAGCGCCTACCTGCGCCTGTTCGCGCGCGAGTTCTGCGCCGACGGCTACGTCTACCGAGCGGGAGACGCGGTCAACTTCTCGATCGGTCAGGGCGAGACCCTGGTGACGCCGCTGCAGCTCGCTGTTGGCTACGCCGCGCTCGCCAACGGAGGCACGCTCTACGAGCCCCGGGTGGCGAAGGCGGTGCTGGACGCCGACGGCTCGGTGGTGCGCGAGATCGCTCCGGAGCGTGCCGGACGCGTGCCGGTCAGCAAGAAGCACCTGCGCTACATCGACGGCGCGCTCCTCGACACCGCCAAGACGGGCACGATGGCCTGGAAGATGGGCGGCTTCCCGCTCGACCAGGTGAAGGTCCGTTCCAAGACCGGGACCGCCGAGGTCACAGGGCGTCAGACGACCGGGTGGGTCGCCTCGTACGACGAGAACTACGTCGTCGTGATGATGATGGAGCAGGCGGGCACCGGCTCAGGGTCGTCCGGCGACGCGGTGCGGGCGATCTGGGAGGGCCTGTACGGCATCGAGGGCGGCAAGGTCCGGCGGGACCGGGCACTCATGCCGAGAGCCAGACCGCCGGTCTCGCTCCCTCGGGTCGCCGACGACGGCAGGATCCTGCCGCCGGTCACGAAGCGCACGAAGGCCGATGCCGACGAGGAGGACGACCGGTGAGCGGCCGGGGGACCGTACGCCCGGCGCTGCGGCCTGGCGCCTCGGTGCGGACCTCGTGGGGCGACGTCGACCTGCCTCTGGTCGCGTCGGCCCTCGCGCTCTCGGTCGTCGGGACTCTGCTGGTCTGGTCGGCGACCGCGTCGCGCGACGACCTCACCGGTGGCGATCCCACCGCGTACCTGGTCAAGCAGGCGACCAACGTCGTGATCGCCGTCGGGCTCGGCGTGGTCATGGCGTCGACCGACCGGAGGTGGATCCGGTTGTGGGCGCCGGTCGTCTACGGCGCCGCGGTCCTGGGGCTGGTGCTGGTCTTCGTGCCCGGTGTCGGCGCCGTGGTCAACGGGTCACGCTCGTGGCTGCAGGTGGGCGGGCTCTCGCTCCAGCCGGCCGAGCTCGCGAAGCTCGGCGTGGTGCTCGTGATGGCCCTGCTCTTCGCCGAGCGGACCGAGGGCAGGATGCGCCGGGTCGTCCGTTCGTCCGACGTCCTGCTGGCCCTGGCCTGCGCTGCCGTGCCGGCTGCCTTGATCCTCGCCCAGCCCGACCTCGGGACGCTGATGGTGATGGCCGCGATCGTCCTGGGTGTGCTCGCCGTCGCGGGTGTCCGTCTCCTGTGGCTCGGCGGACTCGTGACGGTTGGGCTGGCGGTGGTCCTCGGAGCGATCGCCGTGGGGGTCATCGAGGAGTACCAGGTCTTGCGCTTCGAGGCCTTCACCGACCCTGAGCTCGATCCGCGCGGGGCCGGCTACAACACGGTGCAGGCACGGATCGCGATCGGCAACGGTGGTCTGCTCGGTCAAGGACTCTTCCACGGCACCCAGACGCAGGCCGGCTTCGTCCCCGAGCAGCACACCGACTTCGTCTTCACGGTGGCGGGGGAGGAGCTCGGTCTCCTCGGCGCCGGGCTCGTCGTGCTGCTCCTGGGGGTCCTGGTGTGGCGGTGCCTGCGGATCGCCGCACGGGCCGACGACCTCTTCGACCGGCTGGCAGCGGCGGGGATCGGGTGCTGGTTTGGCTTCCAGGCGTTCCAGAACATCGGGATGTCGCTGGGCATCATGCCGATCACCGGCGTGCCGCTGCCGTTCGTGTCGTACGGCGGCACGGCGTTGTTCGCCTCGGCGATGGCCGTGGGCCTGCTGGTCGCGATCGGCCGTCGCAGTGCGTCTCCGGCCGTGGTCGTCCGGTCCCGGGCCACCCGCTCCCGCTGACCCGCGGCCGCCACACGGTGACCCGCGGCCGCCACACGGTGACCCGCGGCCGCCACACGGTGACCCGCGAGGGATTCGGTGGGCGGGACATCCCTCGTTACCCTGGTGGCATGCCCGTCAACCACCTCGACGACTCCGTCGCGTCGGTCTTCGACCGGCTCGAGCCGATCCTTCCCACGATCAGCAAGCCGATCCAGTACGTCGGCGGGGAGCTCAACTCCGTCAACAAGGACTGGAGCGCCGTCGACGTCCGGTGGGCCCTGATGTATCCCGACGCCTACGAGGTCGGTCTCCCCAACCAGGGCGTCCAGATCCTGTACGAGGTCCTCAACGAGCGCGACTGGCTCCTCGCCGAGCGCACGTACGCGGTCTTTCCCGACATGGAAGCCGCGATGCGCGAGCACGGGATCCCTCAGTTCACGGTGGACAGCCACCGCCCGGTCAGGGCGTTCGACCTGCTGGGTGTCTCGTTCTCCACCGAGCTCGGATACACCAACCTCCTGACGGCTCTGGACCTCGCGGGCATCCCGCTGCGCGCGGCCGACCGCACCGACGCCGACCCGATCGTCCTCGCCGGCGGGCACGCCGCCTTCAACCCCGAGCCGATCGCGGACTTCGTCGACGCGGCGGTGCTCGGTGACGGCGAGGAGATCGTCCTCAAGATCAGCGAGGTCGTGCGGGAGTGGAAGGCCGAGGGCTGTCCCGGCGGTCGCGAGGAGCTGCTGATGCGC
The DNA here is from genome assembly GCF_028803055.1 of Mumia sp. Classification (NCBI taxonomy): domain Bacteria; kingdom Bacillati; phylum Actinomycetota; class Actinomycetes; order Propionibacteriales; family Nocardioidaceae; genus Mumia; species Mumia sp. The sequence goes on along the minus strand of NZ_JARBCJ010000113.1, from coordinate 4,141 downwards.
CTCGCGAGCTCCGGCAGCGTCTACGTGCCCATGTTCTACGACGTCGGCTACCTCCCCGACGGTCGCATCCAGCGGGTGGCCCCCAACCGTCCCGGGGTCCCGTGGCGCGTCACGAAGCACACGCTGATGGACCTCGACCAGTGGCCGTACCCGAAGAACCCGCTGGTCCCGCTCGCCGAGACCGTCCACGAGCGCTACTCGGTGGAGATCTTCCGCGGCTGCACCCGCGGCTGCCGCTTCTGCCAGGCCGGCATGATCACCCGCCCGGTGCGCGAGCGCAGCCTGCAGACCATCGGAGAGATGGTCGACAACGGGCTCAAGAAGTCCGGTTTCGAGGAGGTCGGCCTCCTCTCGCTGAGCAGCGCCGACCACACCGAGATCGGAGAGGTCGCCAAGCAGCTCGGCGACCGTTATGAGGGGTCCAACACCTCGCTGTCGCTGCCGAGCACCCGCGTCGACGCGTTCAACATCACGCTCGCCAACGAGTTCAGCCGCAACGGGCGCCGGTCCGGCCTCACGTTCGCTCCCGAGGGCGGGTCGGAGCGCCTGCGCAAGGTGATCAACAAGATGGTCACCGAGGAGGACCTGATCCGGACGGTCTCTGCGGCGTACTCGCACGGCTGGCGCCAGGTCAAGCTCTACTTCATGTGCGGCCTCCCCACCGAGACCGACGAGGACGTCATGCAGATCGGTGAGCTCGCCAAGAAGGTCATCGAGACCGGCCGTGAGGTGTCCGGCCGCAAGGACATCCGCTGCACGGTGTCGATCGGCGGCTTCGTCCCGAAGCCGCACACCCCGTTCCAGTGGGCCGCCCAGCTCGACCACGAGACCACCGACGAGCGACTCCGCAAGCTGCGCTCCTCGGTGCAGTCCGACAAGCGCTTCGGCCGGGCGATCGGCTTCCGCTACCACGACGGCAAGCCGGGCACGATCGAGGGCCTCCTCTCGCGGGGCGACCGACGGGTCGGCCGCATCATCGAGGCGGTCTGGCGTGACGGCGGCCGATTCGACGGCTGGAGCGAGCACTTCTCGTACGAGCGCTGGGAGCGTTGCGCGGACGAGGCGCTGGCCGACGAGCCGGTCGACCTCGACTGGTACACCACGCGGGAGCGCGAGTACGCCGAGGTGCTCCCCTGGGACCACCTGGACTCCGGGCTCGACCGTGACTGGCTCTGGGAGGACTGGCAGGACGCCATCGACCCCGACGGGGCTCGCGAGGTCGAGGACTGCCGCTGGACCCCGTGCTTCGACTGCGGCGTCTGCCCGCAGATGGACCTCGACATCCAGATCGGCCCCACCGGCAAGACGCTGCTCCCGCTCAGCGTCCTCTGATGCGGGTACGCCGCGCCGGGGCGGCCGACGTGCGGGCCCTCGCCGGTCTCCGGGCGCGGTGGACCGAGGAGCTGGACGGTCCGACCGACGACCCGTCGTTCCTCGACCGCTTCGACGCGTGGTTCGCCCGCGAGTCGGCGCAGCGGGTGGTCTGGCTGGCCGAGACCGGCGAGGGCTCGCCGGTCGGCATGCTCAACGTGATGCTCTTCGAGCGGATGCCGCGGCCGGGCCGGGCCACGGGCAGCTGGGGCTACGTCGCCAACGTCTACGTGGTGCCCGCGCACCGGGGCGCGGGTGTCGGAGGGCGGCTGATGGGGGCACTGACCTCGTACGCGGACGAGACCGGCCTGGTCCGTCTCGTCCTGAGCCCGACCGCACGGTCGGTCTCGCTCTACGCACGCGCGGGGTTCAGCGGCGACCACGACCTCATGCTGCGGCCCCAGGGAGCACTCAGCGAGCGTGGAGCTGGTCCTCGACCATGACGGGCCGGGCGACGTAGGTCCCGACGACCCCGATCAGCAGCGCGAGCGCGACGAGCATCGCGACCGGGGCGCCCCACCCACCCGTCGAGTCGTGGAGGAGCCCTGTCCCGAACGGGCCGAGCGCCGCGATGAGGTAGCCGAGTCCCTGCACGAACCCCGAGAGCGCGACCGTGCCCTCGTGCGTGCGGGACCGCTTGGCGATCATCGTCAGGACCCAGGGGAAGGCGGCGCCTCCGATGCCCAGCAGGACCGCCCAGGCCCACGGCGCCGCGGTCGGCCACCAGAGGACGCCGAGCCAGCCGGCCGCCGTGACCACGGCGAACGACCAGGGCAACCACGCGCGGTCGCGTGACCAGCCGATGACCGCCGGCAGCAGGAGCGCGGCCGGGATCCCGATCCCGGTGACGATCGCCAGCATGCTGCCCGCATAGGCGTCGCTGAGCCCGGCATCCTCCAGGATCGCGGGGAACCAGCCGAACTGGGCGTACGCCTGCGCGGCCTGTGCCCCGAAGCAGACCGCCATCATCCAGGCCAGCGGAGCGCGGACCAGCTCCCCGATCGTGATCGGGGTCGCCGCGTCGGTGGAGCGGACGTCGTGGCGGAGCAGCCGGAGCCAGGGGACGAGCGTGACGGCCGCGAGCAGGGCCCACGTGAAGAGGCCCCACCGCCAGTCACCCGTCGCCTCCGCGATGGGAACGGTGAGGGCGGCCGACAGCGTCGCCCCTCCGACGATGGCGGCGCCGGCGATCGACGACACCAGGGCGATCCGGTCGGGGAAGTGGACCTTCACCAACGGCGGAAGGATCACGTTGCCGATCGCGCAGCCCGCGAGCGCCACAGCCGAGGCGATGAGGAAGAGCCCGCCGCTCTCGGCGAACGTCCGTGCCGCGAGTCCGACCGCGACGACCGCGGTCGACGCGATAGCGGTGGTGTGCAGGCCGATCGCGCGCACGATCGTGTTCGCGAGCGAGCCGACCAGGGCGAAGCAGATCACCGGGAGCGTGGTGAGCGCGCCGGCGGCGGTCGCCGACATGTCGAGGTCACCGCGGATGTCGTTGAGGACCACGCCGACGCTGCCCACCGACGCCCTCAGGTTCAGCGCGAGCAGGATGATGCACGCGAGGACGAAGGCTCGGTTGCCACGAGACTCGAGAGTGGGGGACGTCACCGGACAAATCTGTCACGGGACGCGCGGGAGCCGGCGGAGGGGCGCCCTTGGGTACCCTCGCACGGTGACCAGCCCTGACCGCGTCCCCGCCAACCCGGAGGCGCCGAACCCGCAGCTCCCGAGCGTCCAGAAGCTACGGATCCGCTATGCGAAGCGAGGTCGGCTGCGCTTCACGAGCCACCGGGACTTCGGACGTGCCTTCGAGCGCGCGGTGCGTCGCGCCGGTGTCCCCATCGCCCACTCCTCCGGCTTCTCCCCTCACCCCAAGATCTCGTACGCCGGCGCCTCGCCGACCGGTGCCGCCAGCGAGGCCGAGTACCTCGAGATCGGCGTGGTGCGCCACGTGGACCCGGACGAGCTCGCGAGGGCGCTGGACACCGCGCTCCCGCCGGGCCTGGACATCCTCGAGGTCGTCGCCGTACGCGAGGGGAGCGGCAGTCTGGCCGATCGGCTGGAGGCCAGTGCATGGACGCTGGTGCTGCCGACCGTGTCGCCCGAGACGGCCGCCTCGGCGGTCGATGCCTTCCTCGCGGCCCCTGAGGTTCTGGTGGACCGGATGACCAAGAAGGGCCTGCGGACGTTCGACAGCCGCGCCGCCGTGGTGCGCCTGGAGAGCCGGAGGTCCCCTGACACTCAGGGCACGTGTGCGATACTGGACGTGGTCGTGCGTCACGGAACCCCGTCCGTACGACCCGACGATGTTCTCGCCGGGCTCCGCGCCATCGCGGGTCTCGTGCCCTCGGAGGTCCCTGTGGCCACCCGGACGGCACAAGGTCCACTCGATGCGCAGTCCGGCACGGTCGGCGATCCACTCGCGCCCGACCGCGACGCGTCGTAGGCGCACGATGCCTGCGGCGACGACCGCGGCGGCGAGGGGAGAGCCCGTGACAGGCCGACCTAAGTGGGGAGCGTCGCCGTAGCCCGGGTAGCCGGGCCGACCGCAGGCTTGCGTCCGCAGTGCGACCCCGTTGCACGCGGCGACGACATCGCCTCGCGTGCAGCTTCGGCGGCCGCGGGGCCGGAGGAGCACACATGCTCGACGAGCAGAACCCGCCGAACTCGACCTCGGAAGACGTCGACACCCCACAGGCCCCCGGTGATCAGCCGGTCGCTGCCGTGACTCGCCGGCGTCGCACCGCTTCCCGACCGGCTGGCCCCC
>NZ_JARBCJ010000112.1:0-11170 GCF_028803055.1 Mumia sp. | reverse complement strand
CGGCGAGGTCGGCGTAGCGGCAGACGACACGCCACACCATCTGCTCGAGGAGGAGGTCGATCTCCTCGATGACGCCCTCGAGCTCGGGCGTGTACATGCTCTGGTTGCGCAGGTCGTACCACATGCGGTGCAGGTCGGTCTCGTCACGGAGCGTGGCGACCATGGCGTCGGAGTAACCGTCCCGGAGCTCCCTCGCCGTGGTCGCGGACTCGATGATGGAGTCGTAGTGCTTGACGCAGTCTCGCTTGTACTGCCGCACGCAGTGCTGCATCAGGTCGAGCTTGTCGCTGAAGTAGTAGTGGACGACACCGTGCGAGTACGGAGAGTTCTGGGCGATGTCACGCAGGCTCGTGTTGGCGAAGCCCCGATCGGCCAGGGTGGAGAGAGCCGAGCTGGCCAGCTCGGCTCGTCGTTGCTCGAACTTGTCGTCCGAGGCACGACCGGCTCGCGCCTGCCGGCGCGTGGCGCGTCCCCCCGCGGTACTCACGGGCCCCACGATACGCCGGTCGAAAGTCACCGACTCCCTCGTGCAAAAAAAGAATCTTGACAGATGTATACGAAAATCTTGTCAACCGTCAAGATGTCTGTTTATCTATTCATATCCGTTCGGTCTCGTACCAGGCGGATGAAGGGGCTCGGGCCGGCGGGGGCGGCACCGGGCCCCTCACGCGTCCCCGCACTGGCGACCAGGTGACCGCTGAGCGACAGGACGCGACATGACCGACACCCGCCCCGACACGATCGTGCTCGTGCACGGACTCTGGATGACCCCCCGCAGCTGGGAAGGCTGGGTGGACTACTACGGCGCCAAGGGATTCAGCGTCCTGACGCCCGGCTACCCCGGCTTCGAGATCGAGGTGGAGGCGCTGCGCGAGAACACCGACGTGATCGCCCGCCTCACCGTCCCTGACACCGTCGGCCACCTCGCTTCTGTCATCGAGGGTCTCGACTCGCCGCCGGTCATCATGGGCCACTCCTTCGGCGGCACGCTCACCCAGCTTCTCCTTGCACGCGGCCTCGGCGCTGCGGGTGTCGTGATCGACTCGGCACCGACCGAGGGGGTCCACGTCACCCCGCCGTCACAGGTGAGATCGCTCTTTCCCATCCTCAAGAACCCGGCCACCCGGACCAAGGCGGTCGGATTCACTCCGGAGGAGTTCCACTACTCGTTCGCCAACACCCTGTCCAGGGCGGAGTCCGACCAGGCGTGGGAGCGCTACCAGGTCCCCGCGCCGGGCAGCTGGGTCTGGGAGTACGGGCTGCTCGCAAACATCAAGCCCGGCCACCAGGAGACGTGGGTCGACTACGACAACGACGACCGGGCGCCGTTGCTGTTCATCGCGGGCGGCGAGGACCACATCATGCCGCCGTCGGTCAACAGGGCGAACGCCAAGCACTACAAGAGGTCCGCCGCACTCACCGACTACCACGAGTTCGAGGGGCGCGACCACTGGACGTGTGCCGCTCCGGGCTGGGAGGCCGTCGCCGACCACGCGCTCGAGTGGTCCCTCGAGCATGCCGGCACGACGTCCCGTACGGCGCCCGTCACCGACACGTGATGCCGCTGTCCGACGGCCACGACCACGAGGTTCGGCGCAGCGAGCGCGGCACGCTCGTACGGCGCCGCCTCCCAGGCGCCGACTGCCTGACCTCGTGGGACGAGGCGGCCCTGCTTCGGCTCGTCGCGGCGGTCTCGCCCTTGCCCGTCCCCCAGGTGCTCGATGTCAGACGGGACGACGACGTGATGGAGATGGCTCTCGTCCCGGGCGGCCCGCTGCTCACCAGGCTCGCCGAGCTGGACCAGCCGACGCGAGATCGACTCGGCGCCGACCTGGGCGCCTTCCTCTCCGCGCTGCACGGCATCCCCGTGGCCTCCGTCTCCGGGCTCGTCCCCGTCGACGACACCGCACCGGCCGATCTGCTCGCCGAGGGAGTCGAGCTCCTCGGGGCGTGTGCCGGCGCGATCCCCGTGGGCCGTCACCGCGCCGTCGAACGCTTCCTCGAGTCGCCCGCACCGCGGCCGTCCGCGCGACGGGTGCTCTCCCACAATGACCTGGGCGCGGAGCACGTCTTCGTCGACGAGGACGCCCAGGTCATCACCGGGGTCATCGACTGGTCGGACGCCGCGCTGACCGATCCCGCGCTGGACCTGGGACTGGTGCTGCGAGACCTCGGCGTCGGCGCGTTCGACCGTGCACTCGACGCGGACGACGGCGAGCCCGAGGTCGACGACCTGCGGACTCGGGCGATCTTCCACGCCCGGATCCGCGCGCTCGAGGACCTCGCCTACGGCATCGAGACCGACCGGGACCTCTATCGGCGCAACGCGTCTCGGGCCATCGCCGCCCTCTTCGACGACGAGGGTTAGTCAGTCGCGGTCCTGCCAGGTGCAGAGGCAGACCTTGTTGCCCTCGGGATCGGCGAGCACCCAGAAGCTGGGCGCCTCGTCGTCGCTGGCGACGGTGCCCCCCGCGGCGAGGGCGGCGTCGATCCGCGACTGGACCTGGTCGGGCGGCACCCACACGTCGAGGTGCCACCGCTGGCGTGGCTCCTCGCTGCCGGACGGCTGGAACCAGACGGTCGGCAGGGCACGATGCTGGTCGCGGATCTCGTCGTCGACCTCCGGCACGGGTGACTCCTCCATCGCCAGGGCGGCTCGCCAGAACGGCAGCACCTCGCCGTGCGCCGGACTGTCCAGAGCGAGCTCGATCCGGGAGACGGTCGCCGGCTCGAGAGAGACGTCGTCGTCCGCGTCCGCGACGACGGCGCTGATCCGGCGCGCGAGGTCGACGTCGACGCGGGTGACGCCTCCCGCCGCGTGGTGCGTCAGACGGACGTCGACGTGGGTGGGTCGCAGGTCGAGGTCGGGGTCGTGGTGGGTCGACCCCGCGGCCGCGCCGATCGCGTTCGCGACACGGAGCGCTGCGGCGAAGTCGGGGACGCGTATCCGCGTCTGGAGCCCACCGAGGAGGTAGACCCAGCCGTCCAGCTTCTCGTCGGCGACCCTCTGCCCGGTCAAGGTTTCGATGCTCATGGACCCATGCTGGCGTCAGGGCGGCCTGGCGCACAGGTCGACGCGCAGCAAACCCCGTGACATTACGACCGATCGGTCGTAATGTTTGGTCGCATGACGCTCACTGACGGCAGGACGACCACGGACGAGCCACCGTACGGGGTGGTGGTCCCGGTCCGGGTCTACCTCGACGACCTCGACGGCTTCGGGATGCTCAACCACGTCGAGTACGCACGGCTCTTCGACCACGCGGTCATCGACTTCTGGACCGGGGCCGGCTGGGTCCTCGACCCGTCGACGTCGGTCCAGGTCATCCGCGACCTCCACCTGACGTTCCACCAGCCCGTGACCGCCGTCGGCGACGTGGCCGTGCACCTGTGGGTCGAGGAGGTCGGCAGGACGAGCGTCAACTACCACTTCCGGATCCTGTCCAGCGATCACGAGACCCTGCACGCCGAGGGCACGCGGCGGCTCATCAACCTCGACCCGGCCACGTTGCGGCCGACGCCGTTGACCGACGAGCAGTGGGAGTACGCGGCGCCACTGCTCCGCGGCGACGTCCGGCGCACCACCTAGCTGCTAGCCGAGCGCACCGATCACGTCGAGGGCACAGCCGACGGCCAGCCCGAGCTCCTCGTCGTCCTCGAACAGGGCGTAGCGGACGCTGCCCGCGGAAAGGAACGCGTCGAGCTGGAAGGCGACCGTGCGTCCGTCCCCGCCCGCAGCCTCCGCGTCGGCTGCCAAGAGGTCGAGCCACTCTCGCTCGAGACGACGCACCGCGTCGGCGACCGCGCCGTGCTGCGCGCCGTACTCTGCCGAGGTCGTCACCAGGAAGCACCCACCGGGGAAGACACGGCGGCGGACGTAGGCGGCCCAGCTCTCGACGAGCGCCGTCAACCGGCGCGATCCCGACCCGGCCGACCACACGGGCGCGATCACCTCGGAGATGAAAACGCGGCGGGCCTCGGCGATAGCCGCGAGCTGGATCGCCTCCCGGTTCTCGAAGACGGTCAGGATGCCGCTCTTGCTGACCCCGGTCGCGGTCGCGAGCCGACCGACGGAGACAGAGTCGAGCCCGTGCAGCGTCGCCACGTCCGCGGCGCAGCGGGCGACCTTCTGACGAGACGCGTCACCGCGCGCTCGACGTCCGTCGGTGGTCGCGGTCATGACGCGAGTCTAGGTGGCGCTCACGACCCTGGACGAGCTCGAGCGACGGCGAAGGATCAGCACTGCGTTGACGGTCACGATCACCACCGCAGCGGCGGCTGCGGTGAGGACGAGCGCGTCCGAGGTGTCGCGGACCGCGACCATCACGCCGATCAGCGCCCACACCAGCGTGGCGGCGTACGCCCAGGAGCCGCCGAGGAGCACGCTGATGGCCAGCGCGACGAGGGCGAGCACGACCAGGGCACCCAGCTGCCAGGCGACCTCATCCCCGTCGAGCCATCCCGACTCCACCATGGCCGAGCAGACGTTGACGATGCCGGCCGCGGTGACCCACCCGGCGTACACGCCCGTCGTCACCCGCGCCAGAAGGGTCAGCCAGGTCGGCGCACCGACGTCGGAGGAGACACGCCTCTTCGCGACCGTCGCGGCGTCGACCGCGACGACGACCATCGCGACGAGAACGGCGGCGGTCACCCACGTCCACTCCAGCGCCGAGACGACGATCCACAACGCCGCACCCGCGTACAGGAGCACGAGGTCGCGCAGCAGACGGTCCGGTTGCCGCGTCCCGGTCGACCGCTTCACGAGGACCACGACGGCGAAGACCACCGTCAGCAGGTAGATCAGGCTCCAGATCGAGAACGTGTAGCCGGCCGGGGTGATCAGCAGGTCCTCGCCCTGGCTGCTCGGCGGTGCGCCGAGACCGCCCAGCGACTGGACGGCGGGGACCAGGATCTGGACCGCGGCGGCGGCGAGGGCCGCCCATGCGAGAGCACGGGACGGCGTGGTCGTGGCGTTCGTCTTCGTCGAAGTGGTCATCGCTCTCCACGCTAGCGACGTACGGCCGAGCGCACAGACAACGCGCCGAGCCTTGCCGACGTCCGGGTCGGCATGGTCCGATGACCGCCATGCCGACCCGGGTGATCGAGCCGCACGACGCCGTCGCCGTCGCGCGCTCCTGGTTCCTGGAGGGACGTGCCGTCGACATGCGTGAGCTCGCCACCGTGCTGGCGGTCGGTCGGGCGACGCTCTATCGGGTCGTCGGCAGCAGGGACCGGCTGCTCGGAGACGTCGTCGACTCGCTCGGTCAGGCGACGCTCGCCGCATCGGTCGCCACCGCGGTGAGGGCGGGGCTTGCGCCGGGTGTGGAGCGTATCGTCGGGGCAGCCACCCTGATGAACCAGGCCATCGTCGGCTTCGGCCCGCTCCGCACGTTCGCGACCGCCGAGCCGGAGACGGCCTTCCGCGTCCTCTTCATGCCGGCGGCCCGCGTCCATGCCCGGGCGGTCGAGGGGTGGCGCCGGGTCCTTGCTGAGGCCGCGGCCGCCGGCGAGCTCCGGCTGCGCGCCGACCCCGGTCGGGTGGCCTACATGTGGGTCCGGATCGGGGAGTCGGTGATCTACGCCGACCTGCTCGCGGACCGCGAGCCCGACCTCGAGCTCGCCGTCACGCTCCAGCGCGCGCTGCTCGAGGCCGGACCCGGCTGATCGGTCACCCCAGCTGCGACCAGAAGCCGCACTGGGCCGCCGCGGCGACGTCCTCGACACCGATCCCTCCGGCCGCTGGGAGGTCCAGCGCCATCACGTCACCCGGTCGGTCGTACTCCGGCCACCGGGGCAGGCCGCGGCCGGACGGACGACCGCGGGCCGCGAAGCTCGTCCAGTACGCCACCATCGCGTCGGACAGCGTCTCCTGCTCGGCGCTGAGACCGTCACCGAAGAGGCCCGGGAAGAGGAACGGCAGCTCTGTCGCGTGGGAGGCGCCGTTCTGCGTCCCGAGGATCGGGACCAGCGGGTCCGCGGTTCGGTCCTGGAACTGGTAGGCGTAGACCCGCGCGCCACGCCGCTCGGACGCCACCTCGTACGCGTCGACGTGCGAGCAGGTCGAGAGCGCGGTGCCGTAGTCGCTGAACACGGTCGACAGCGCGATGATCGGCGAGCCGTACGACTCGACGGGATATCTCGCGAGCACGGCGTCGGCCGCCGCGCCGAACCGGGCACGGATCGCCGCGGTGTACTGCGCCGCGGTGAGGGTGGTGCCGTACTGGAGCGGGACGAAGAGCCGGTTCTCGTCGAGGGTGTTCCCGTGCATCAGGTCGACACGGTTGGCGGTCCCCGTGGCGAGGGCGTCCCCGGGCTGTCGGGGCAGCGCGGCACCACCGACGGCGAACGCCCCACCTGCCCACGCACGCAGCAGCGTCTCGGGGTCGCGCTGGCGCAGGCACGCGGGCACGTCGGCCGCGGCCCCGCAACCGACCGCCTCGGCGTACGCCTCCCCCGCCGCCTGCGCACTCGCGAGCGTCGCGAAGTCGGAGGTGCACGAATAGCTCTGCGCGATCGCGCGACGGAAGAGTCCTCGCGCTCGGGGTGAGGCGACGTTGGCGCACACCGACGCGCTCCCCGCGGACTCGCCGAAGACGGTGACGTTGCGGGGGTTGCCGCCGAAGGCGCGTGCGTTGCGCTGGACCCAGCGCAACGCTGCCTGCTGGTCCAGGAGCGCTGCATTGCTCGAGCGGAGGCTCGGGTGCGCGAGGAATCCGAACGGCCCCAGCCGGTAGTTGATGGTCACCACGACCACGTCACCCTGCGTGGCGAGCTTGGAGGCGTCGTAGTCGGCTCCGCTGCCGGTCAGGAACGAGCCGCCGTGGATCCACACCATCACCGGCAGTCCGGCCGGCCGCGCAGACCGCCCGGCGGGCGTGGTCACGTTCAGATAGAGGCAGTCCTCCCCGTACGTCTGGGGGTTGCCCGTCCCGTTGGAGAGCTGGGCGCACTGTGGTCGCGGCGCGGTCGCGTCCAGGACGCCGCGCCACCGGCTCACGGGCTTGGGCGCCCGGAAGCGGAGGTCACCGACCGGAGGCGCGGCGTACGGGATGCCCTGGAACGTCCGATGACCCTCCGCGGCCGTGCCTCGCACCGCGCCGTCCGCGACCCGTACGACGGTGTCGTCCCGGTGGCCCGGCGGCTTCGCCTCCGCTGGGGCGACCAGGGCGGCGGCCGCCAGTCCCGCGATCGCGAGCGCCGAGACGGCAACCCGCACGACGGGACGGACGAGGACGTGATGGGGACGCGTGACAGGCACGAGAACCTCCCGAGGGTCGGCGACGCGGTCCTCACGGAGCCGCTCTCCGGACGCTAGTCAGGAGCCCACGGTGCCGCCAGGAGCACCGACCAACGTGAGACCGCGTCCCAGCCCGGGAGGCAAGCGGGACCCGGGCGAACGACTGGCTTCGTACGGTGTCTCGATGGGACTCGATGCCGACTATCCTGCCGCGCGGGTGAGCAACCCCGCCGACAGCGTTCCGATCTATGACGGCAGGCGGGTGATCGCCCATCTCGGGCCGGACGACCACTTCCACTCCGCAGCCACCAACGTCACGTGCCGCATCAGCCGCCGCAACGGCGCTTGGTACCGGCTCCTCAACCCCGCCGGCTGGGATCCGAGCGCGGTCACCGCGTACGTGTCGGCGAGCCGCACCACGTTGTTCGGCACCGACGCGCCCCACCCGATGCACGACTGCGTCGGCAACGCCGACCAACCGGGGCCGCCGTGGTGGCGTGACGCCGTGACGACGACAGTGGTCGTGGGAGCGGCTCTCGCGGCAGCGTTGGCCGCGCAACGACTGGTCAGAGTGCGGCCGCCGCTCCCTTCACCACCGGAGCCGCGCGCGCTCGACGTCGACGCGCCAGGCAGGTCGGCCGGCGGCTGAGCATGTCTCAACGGAAGCGTGCGAGTGCGTCCCGCAGCTCCTCGACCGCGCGCGGAAGGGCGCTCAGCCGAGCCGCGGCGACAGCTCGTGCGCGCACCGCAGGGGAGTCGGCGGGACGGTCGACGGACGCGTACGACTCCGCGAAGGCGATCGCGTCCCGGTGGTCGCCCAGCAGGTCGTGGATGCGCTCGGCCGAGTCCGCCAGAGCCGGTGCCTTCGCGCCGAACAAGCCCACCGGGGGCCGCGTGACCGCCTCGGTCGCATAGCGCAACCGCCGAGCCGCCTTGCGCAGCTCGTGCAACGCCGGGAGCGAGGCGGGCTCGGCAGCCGCCGTCTCGGCCCGCCGCAGCACCCGCTCGCCTTCCTTGACGAGCCTGCGGCGCAGGCTGCGCGCGGCGGGACGGTGTGCCTTCTCCGTACGCGGTGGCGCGGCGAGGAAGTCCGCCAGATCCGATCGCCTCCGCACCGCCACGAGGCTCGTCCCGCGTCTGGCAACCCACCGCTCGGCAGATCGGTGGTCACGCTGCAGGTCCGCGAGCCTGCGGTGATCGGCCGACGATCCTTCGTCCACGTCGAGGAACCGGCGGGTGACCGCGATCCGCACCTCGGCGTCACGCACCTCGCCGAGCTCTCTGCCCCAGTCGCGGTAGACGCGGTGCAGGTGCCGGACGGCCTCGTCGTCGAAGAACGGCCGGTAGGCCGACAGCGTGCTCCGAAGGCGCCGTACGGCCTTGCGGTGGCGGTGCACACCGTCAGGCTGGTCGAGCAGCGCCGGCCCGAGGGTCGCGTCGAGCTCCGCGGCCACAGCCTCCAGCGCCCTGACCACTGCGTCACCTGCGTCGACAGGTCGGCCCGCGCCTTCGCCCATGCTCGGACGGTACTCCGCCACGTCGGTGCGCGGGGATGCGCAAGACTGCGAGCGTGCTCCACCTTCGCATCGTGGCTCCGTCGGACCTGACCGACGACGTGACGCGACTGCTCACTGCGGACGAGGCGGTGAGCAGCGTCACCGTGGTGCACGGCGCCGCCGTCAAGCCGGCGGGTGACGTCATCGACGCCGACGTCGCCCGCGAGGCGGCCAACGAGATCATCGACGGTCTCCACGACCTCGGAGTCCACCGTCGCGGCACGGTGCAGATCGAGCCCGTCGGGACGTGGCTCTCCCAGGCCGGCTACGTCGCGGACTCGCGCGCGCCCGGGAGCAGCGCCGACTCGGTCGTCTGGGCGTCGGTGACGGAGCAGGCGTACGAGGACTCCGAGGCCAACTGGACGTTCATGTCGTTCATGGTCCTGGCGACCACGTTGGCCGCGATCGCGATCGTGGTCGACTCCCAGATCCTGGTCATCGGCGCGATGGTGCTGGGGCCGGAGTTCGGCGCGGTCGCCGCGCTCGGCGTCGCGCTCGTACGCCGACGCTCCCACCTGCTGCTCGCCGCGTCGCGCACGCTCGTCTTGGGATTCGTCACCGCGATCCTGATCACGACCTGCCTCGTCCTGCTCGCCCGCGCGCTCGGGTGGATCACGCCAGACACCCTCGCCGCTCCACGTCCCGACACGGCGTTCATCTACTCCCCCGACAAGTGGTCGTTCATCGTGGCGGTCATCGCCGCAGCGGCAGGCGCCCTGTCGCTCACCTCCGCACGGATCGGCGGGCTCTCGGGCGTCTTCATCTCGGTCACCACGATCCCCGCGGCCGGGAACGTCGCACTCGGCCTCGCCTTCGGCAGCTGGAGCGAGGTGCGCGGCAGTTCGCTGCAGCTTCTGATCAACATCGCCGGGATGGCGCTCGCGGGCTGGGCGACCCTCGCTCTCCAGCAGTCGGTCTGGTCGCGGGTGTCGGCCCAGCGGGCGCGACTGCGACGGCGGCGGCAGCGGCGGTAGGACCGCGGCGGCACGCTCGGCGTCGTAGGCCGTGACGAGCTGCCGGTAGCGCAGGCTGACAGCCGTGACGCTAGGGTCCGGGCGGCCGCCGAGGCTTCTCGACTCCTGACCAGTCGGGACCGGTCGGCTCGTCCTCGACCACGATGCCGAGGCTGTCCGCGATGATCGGCGCGAGGAGCGAGAGCTGGAGCGGACTGATCGTCACGCCACGCAGTGCCGTCACCCCGACGATCTCGCGGAGCTCGGCTCCTCGCAGGTCCAGATGCGACGCCGACGCGTGCTGCAGGTCGAGCCGGGCAATCGTGCACCTGACGAAGCTGACCCGGAGGACGGTCGCCTCGACGAGGTCGAGCTCGTCGATGACGCAGTCGGAGAAGACGACGTCGCGCAACCTCGTCCCACGCAGATTGACGAAGGACAGCTTGCAGCCGGAGACGAGCACAGAGTCCCACTCGCTGTCGTAGAGGTCGGCCGACCCGATCCTGCTGCCCTCGATGCGGACGTCGCGCAACGTCACCCGCGGCGCTCGCAGGACAGCGACGTTGACGCGATCGAGCAGCGCCTCACGCAGCCGTGCGCCCGCAAGGCTGAGCGAGTCGGCAGTCAGGTCGTGGAAAGCCGCACCCTCGAGGTCGGCGGACGGAGCGAGGTCGTCGGCGACACCCTCGTCGAAGCCCTCCACGGCGAGCGGGTCGAGCTGAGGGCGACGGGTCGTGGTTCGAGATCTTCCCACGTGACCTCAGCTCACGGCCCGCGCGACGAGGGCCTCGATCTTCGTCGCGTCGGCCTCCGTCAGGTCGGTCAACGCGTACGAGGTGGACCACATGCTGCCGTCGTCGAGCCGGGCCGCCTCCTCGAAACCGAGCGTGGCGTAGCGCGAGTCGTACTTGTCGGCGCCCTTGAAGAAGCAGACGACCTTGCCGTTCTCGTCGGCGTACGCCGGCATCCCGTACCAGGTCTTGGGATCGAGGTGCGGCGCGACGGCGGTGACGATCGTGTGGATCCGCTCGGCCATCCCACGGTCCGGCTGCGGCATCTCGGCGATCTTCGCGAGCACGTTGGCGAGATCGTCGGCCTTCTTCTTGCCGCCGCGCCCGCTCGACCTCAGCTCCGCGGCACGCTCCTTCATCGCGGCGCGCTCGACGTCGCTGAAGCCTCCTGCCGCGTCGGCCTCATCGGTGGTCTCGTCGGCGGTCTTCTTGCTTCTGGGCATCGGGCCCTCCTCATCGGTCACCGCTGGTTGTCGCTCACCACGATGCCCGCACCATCTCCCACCGCGCTTCTCCAATCGTGACCGATCACGCGTTCAGACCGCGGGCCGCCACCGACCACATCTCCCTCTCGCCTCCGTCGTGGACGTGGACGCGGTCGGCGAGGTTGATGGCGGTGCAGACGTGGTT
>NZ_JARBCJ010000111.1:0-11225 GCF_028803055.1 Mumia sp. | reverse complement strand
CGCCATCGGCAACGGGCAGCTCGACGACCTCCACGTCCGACCGTCGCATCCCCCGTGCCAGTGCTGCCGCGACACCGGCCGCGTCGAGCGAGCCCTTGAACTTGTCGGGTGCGACGACGACCCGTGTCACAGGTACGGCTCGACGAGCTCGACGTAGCGGCGCACCGTCGTCGCGACGACCTCGTCACCGTCGGCGGCCCAGACGTCGGCGTTGAAGATCTCCACCTCCACGTCTCCGGCGTAGCCGGCAGCGGCGACGGCCCGCGTGAACGCCGCGAAGTCGACGTGTCCGTCGCCCATCATCCCGCGCCCCAGGAGGTTGTCGGCCGGGACCGGGGTGATCCAGTCGCACACCTGATAGGAGACGATCCGGTCCCCGGCGCGCTCGATCTGCTCGGTGACGCCGGGCTCCCACCAGAGGTGGTAGGTGTCGACGACGACACCGACCTGCTCCACCGGGTGCTCCTCGGCGATGTCGAGCGCCTGGCGCAGCGACGAGACCACTCCGCGGTCGGCCGCGAAGATCGGGTTCATCGGCTCGATGCCGAGCCGGACGCCGCGCTCCCCCGCGTACGGCGCCAGCCGGGCGATCGCCTCGGTCGCCCTCTCCCGCGCGCCGGCGAGGTCCTTGCTGCCCTCGGGCAGCCCTCCCGGCACGAGGACGAGGGTCGGGGCTCCCAGTGCGGCTGCCTCGTCGACTGCGGCCACGTTGTCGGCGTGCGCGGTCTCGCGCGCCTGCGGCTCCTCGGCGGTGAAGAAGCCCCCGCGGCACAGCGACGACACCCGCAAGCCGCTGTCGGCGACCCAGCGGGCGACGGTCGCGAGCCCGACGTCGGCCACCGGCTCCCGCCACAGCCCGACGGCGCCGAGGCCGGCGGACCGGGCCCCGTCCAGAGCCTCACGCACGGACCACTGCGCCGTCGTGCGCTGGTTGAGGGACAGCCGCGCGAGCCGCGGGTCACCCGGAGCCGGGGTGTCGAACCGCGCGGCCCGCCCGCTCGGTACGTCGAGGAACGCCGTCATCGACGAGCTCCGGCGGTCTCGAGCAGCAGGTTGAGGCGGTACGCGGCGAGGTCGGGGTCGGGAAGCAGCCGAGCCTCGTTGGCCAGCGCGAACACCTCAGCGAGATGGACGACGCTGCGGGCCGACTGCAGGCCGGAGACCATCGAGAACCCGGGCTGGTGACCCGAGAGCCACGCCAGGAACGCGATCCCCGTCTTGTAGTAGTACGTCGGGTTGCTGAAGAGGTGCCGTGACAGCGCGAGCGTCGAGGCCATCTCGGCGTCGTACGTCGCGAGGTCGCCGTCGTCGAGGGCGCTCAAAGCCGCGGACGCCGCCGGCGCGACGGCCGCGAAGGCGCCAAGGAGGGCGTCGGAGTGGTGGGTTCCGTCACCGCGGATCAGCTCGGGGTAGTGGAAGTCGTCACCGGTGTAGAGGCGCACTCCCTCCGGGAGCGCCGACCTCAGCGCGACCTCGTGGTCGGCGGACAGGAGCGACACCTTGACTCCGTCGATGCGATCGGCGTGGTCGGTGACGAGCTGCACGAACGTCGCCGTCGCCGCGTCGACGTCGCTCGATCCCCAGTATCCGGCGAGCTGCGGGTCGAACGCCTCACCGAGCCAGTGCAGGATCACCGGTCCGCCGACCTGACGAAGCACGACGTCGTACACGGTCAGGTAGTCCTCGGGCGAGCGCGCGACCGCGGCCAGGTGGCGCGAGGCCATGACGATCACCTGTGACCCGGCCCTCTCGATGGCCGCGACCTGCTCCAGATAGGCGTCGGTGACCTCGCCGAGCGTCCGGAGGACGCTGCGGTGGTCGGTGCCGGCCCCGGAGGCGATCCGCGCACCGGCCTCGTGCGCCTGCTCAGCGCTGCGGGTGACCAGCTCGACGACCGCCGGCCAGTCGAGTCCCATGTTGCGCTGCGCGGTGTCCATCGCCTCGGCGACACCCATCCCGTACCGGAAGAGGTGCCGCCGGAACGCGAGCGTGGACTCCCAGTCGATCGCGGCGGGGGCCCCCGGGACGTTGTCGCCGTACGGGTCGGCGACGACGTGCGCCGCTGCGAAGACCGCGCGGCTGCGGTACGGCGCCGGGTGCTCCGGCCACGCCCGCGGCGCCCGGAGCTCGACCCCCTGCCAGCTGCCGTCGGCCCGCGGGAGAGCCACGGTGTCGCGTGTGGCCGTCATGCGATCTCCGCGACGTCGACCGTACGACCTGCCTGCGACGACTCGAGGGCCGCGTCGACGAGCTGAAGCCCGCGGACGCCCGACCACAGGTCGTGGCGGTGCGGACGTCCCGCGTGCCAGTCCAGGAGGAACTCCTCCCACTGCGCGCGGAAGCCGTTCGCGAACTCCTCGTTGTCGGGCACGTCGGCCCACTGGTCACGGAAGACCTCGTCGGTGGGGAGGTCGGGGTTCCACACCGGCTTCGGCGTCTGCACCCGCGACTGCACCTTGCAGCCGAACAGCCCGGCGACAGCCGAGCCGTCGGTGCCGTCGACCTGGAACTCCACGAGCTCGTCTCGGTGCACGCGGACCGCCCAGGAGGAGTTGATCTGGGCGATGATCCCGCCCTCGAGCTCGAAGATCCCGTACGCCGCGTCGTCCGCGGTCGCCTCGTACGGCTCGCCCTTCTCGTCCCACCGCTGCGGGATGTGCGTGACGGCCCGCGTGGTCACCGAGCGGACGCGTCCGAGGATGTTCTCGAGCACGTAGTTCCAGTGGCAGTACATGTCGAGGACCATGCCGCCGCCGTCCTCGGCCCGGTAGTTCCAGCTCGGCCGCTGCGCCGCGATCAGGTCGCCCTCGAACACCCAGTAGCCGAACTCCCCGCGGACCGACAGGATCCGACCGAAGTAGCCCGCGTCGACCAGTCGCCGGAGCTTGAGCAGGCCCGGCAGATAGAGCTTGTCGTGGACGACACCGTTCAGGACCCCGGCGGCGTCGGCGGCGCGGGCGATCTCCACCCCTTCGCCCACCGTCTGCGCGATCGGCTTCTCGGTGTAGATCGCCTTGCCGGCCGTGATCGCCTTCAGCAGCGACTTCTTGCGCTCCGACGTGACGAGCGCGTCGAAGTAGATCGGGGCACTCTGGTCGGCCAGCGCCTCGTCGACGTCCACCGTCCACTCCGCGATGCCGTGCCGGTCCGCCAGCTCGGCGAGCTTGTCGGCGCTGCGGCCGACGAGGACCGGCTCGACCTGGAGACGGCCGCCGTCGGGCAGCTCGACTCCGCCCTCATCCCGGATCGAGAGGATCGACCGGAGGAGGTGCTGCCGATATCCCATCCGGCCGGTGACGCCGTTCATGATGATGCGGACGTTCTGCGATGCCATCGGCTTCACCTGTTCCTGGAGGGATTCGTGGTCGGGACGGACGCCGCCGGAGCAGGATCGCTCGGTCGTCCGCCGAGGTAGAGCGCGCTCAGCTGCGGATCCGCGAGCAGCTCCGGCGCAGGTCCCGAGATGTGGACCCGGCCGAGGTCGAGCACGCAGCCGACGTCGGCCGTCTCGAGCGCACGGCGAGCGTTCTGCTCGACGAGGAGGACAGCGATCCCCGCGTCGCGCATGCGCGCCACCTGGTCGAACACGGTGGCGGTCGTCTTGGGGTCGAGACCCATCGACGGCTCGTCGAGCAGCACCACCTTCGGGCTCACCATCAGTGAGCGCGCGAACTCGACCTGCTTCTGCTGCCCGCCCGAGAGCAGGCCGGCGAGCTGCTTCCAGCGCTCACCGACGATTGGGAAGAGCGACCGGACGAAGGCGACGCGCTCGGCGATCGTGGCCTTGTCGCGCACGGTGAACGCGCCCAGCATGACGTTCTCCTCGACCGTCATCTCCCGGAACACGCTGTGCCCCTGGAGGACGTGCGCCAGACCGGAGGCCAGCATCTGCTGCGGACCTCTGCCGGTGACGTCCTCGCCGTCGACGACGATCGAGCCCGACCTCGGCGCGAGCAGACCGCTCGCGACCTTGAGCACGGTCGACTTGCCGGCACCGTTGGGGCCGACCAGGCACACCACCGAACCGGCGGGCACCTTCACGGTGAGGCCGCGGAGGACGAGCGCTGCTCGCCCGTACCCGGCCTCGATGTCATGGAGCTCCAGCAGGTAGTCAGACACCGAGATACGCCTCCAGCACACGAGGATCGGACTGGATCTGGGAGGGAGGTCCCTCGGCGATCGGCCGACCGCGGTCGAACACGATGACGTGGTCGCTCAGGCTCATCACCATCTCCATGTTGTGCTCGACGACGACGAACGTCCGCCCCTCCGCGTTGAGCTCGCGGATGAGGGTGCCGATCCGGCCGATCAGCGCCGGGTTCACCCCGCCCGCCGGCTCGTCGAGCATGATCAGGTCCGGCTCGGCCATCAGGACGCCGGCGAGCTCGAGGAGCTTCTGCTGGCCGTACGAGACGTCGGCGGCCTCGGAGTGCTCGAGGTGGTCGATGCCGACCCGCCGCAACCAGTGCCGGGCCCGCTCGATCTCGTCGGTGTCGCGCGCGCCCTTGAGCAACGAGCGGAGCCCGTGGGTGCGGTGGGCGACGAGGACGTTCTCGAGAACGGTCATGCGGGGGAAGATCCGGCACAGCTGGAAGCTGCGTCCGATCCCGGCGCGGGCGATCCGGTGCGGCGAACGGCCGGTGACGTCGCTGCCGCGATATGTCACCGCCCCCGAGTCCGGTCGGATCATGCCCGTGACGCAGTTGAAGAACGTCGTCTTGCCCGACCCGTTGGGACCGATCAGGGCGTTCACCTTGCCCTCGTGGAACGTGACGGTGGCGTCGTCGACGGCCTTGACGCCTCCGAACGCCTTGCTGAGCGAGACCGTGGCGAGGCTCTCGCGGGGAGGTGCGGCAGTCGTGGTCATCGCGTCGCCTTCTCTCGGGGGTGCGGTCGCTCGTCGTCGTCCCGCTCGAGCAGCTCCGCGGCGGTCATCTCCCGGATCGAGCTGCGCTCCGGCGTGAAGCGGTCGACGAGCTTCATGCCGGCGGGGATGATCCCGTCGGGCATGAAGAGGACCACGACGGCCAGGAGGAGCCCCGTGGCGACGAGATGGAACTGGGTGTCCCCGAACTCGAGCTTGAAGTACTCCAGCGCGGTGCCGACGATGAGCGCCCCGAGGAGCGGGCCGTACAGCTGACGGACGCCGCCGAGCAGCGCC
Source organism: Mumia sp. (assembly GCF_028803055.1). Classification (NCBI taxonomy): domain Bacteria; kingdom Bacillati; phylum Actinomycetota; class Actinomycetes; order Propionibacteriales; family Nocardioidaceae; genus Mumia; species Mumia sp. Next base: position 6,064 of record NZ_JARBCJ010000111.1, on the reverse strand, counting down.
ATGAGCACCATGTACGAGCCGATCAGGATCGAGAACTGGAACACCGGGTCGAGGTCGCCGAACCACAGCGCGTACATGCCGCCCCCGAGCGCGGTGAAGAACGCCGACACGACGTAGACGACGAGCTTGTAGGCGTAGGTCGGGACGCCGAGCGCCTCCGCCTTGTCCTCGTCCTCGCGGATCGCCTTCAGGCCCATGCCGAACCGGCTGCGGTCGATCAGCCACCAGGCGAGGAGCGTGACCGCGAGGAGCGCCACGAAGAGGTAGAAGAACGTCTCGTGGTGCTCCGGCCGGAGCATGTCGGGGAACGGCCGCGGGACCACGAGGCCGTTGGAGCCACCGGTCAGCGAGCTCCAGCTCTGGAAGACCAGGAGCATGATCAGCACGAGCGCGATCGACACGATCACGAACGACGCGCCCCGCACCCGCAGCGCTGCCCAGCCGACCGGGACGGCGAAGAGAGCGACTCCGACCCCGGCCAGCGCCCACGCGACGAAGCTCGGCATCTCGAGCCGGGTGATCAGCAGTGCCGTCCCGTACGCGCCGAGCCCGAAGAACGCGGCGTGGCCGAGCGAGATGTAGCCGGTGAAGCCACCGACGAAGTTCCAGGAGGTCGAGAGGACCGCATAGCTGAGCACGACGATGCCGGCCGACAGGATGTAGGGGTTGGCCGCCCATCCCGGGAAGGTCAGCAGCGCCGTGGCGCACGCGGCGAACGCGAGGGCCTTGGCGACGAGGGTCCGAGAGACACGGGCCCGAGAAGCGTCGGCCTTAGAAGCGCTGGGCTTAGAAACGCTGGGCAAGACGACCTCCGAAGAATCCTTGCGGACGCAGCATCAGCGTGGCGAAGAGCGCCACGTAGAAGATGGTCTGCGCCCACGTCGTGCCCATCGGGATCTGCAGCAGGCTCTGGCCGATCCCGAGCACCATCGCGGCGATCGCGGCCCCGGGGATGCTCCCCAGCCCGCCGACCACGATGATCGCCATCAGCGGGCCGATCCAGTGCCAGTGCAACGACGGGTAGATGGTGGCGTCGAGCGACAGCGCCGTGCCGCCGATCGCCGCCGTGGCCAGACCGAGGCCGAAGCCGTAGCCGGCGACCCGGTCGGTCTTGATGCCGACCAGCTGGGCGGCGTCCCTGTGCTGGATGGTCGCGCGCAGCGACTGGCCGAAGCGGGTGTGCTTCATGATCACGTACAGCGCGGCGAGCGAGGCGACGGCGAGCCCGAACGTGATCAGCTTGACGACCGCGAAGCGGGCACCGAAGAGCTCGAGGCTCGCACCGCTGTAGTCGAGCTGGATCCGGCGCTGGGTGCCCGAGAACGCGAACCCGAGCAGGCCCTCGATCGTGAGGGCGATCGCGAACGTCAGGAGGACCGACATCATCGTGAGCGTGACCGGGCGGAGCCGGGCCACGAGCAGCCGCTGCATGAGCACGCCGACACCGAAGAACAGCGGGACGGTGATGAAGAGGGAGAACAGCGGGTCGATGCCGGTCTCCCGGTGGAAGTACCACGCGAGGTAGGCGGCGAGGATGAGGAACGCCGAGTGCGCGATCATCACCACCCGCATGATCCCGAAGTAGAGCGTGAGCCCGGCCGCCAGGAGGGCGTAGAGCCCTCCCAGCAGCACACCGAGCACCAGGCTCTGGAAGATGAGGGCGCCATCCATCAGGACGTCACCAGGCCGGCTTCGGGAAGACGATGTCGGCTTCCTTGACGTCCTCGGGGAGGACGATCTTGATCTGGCCGTCGACGTACTGCTGGATCATGTGGGCGCCCTGGGGCCTGCCCGCCTCGTCCCAGCTCAACGGTCCGACCACCGTGTCGACCTCGTTGTCACGGAGCCAGTCGATGAGCTCCTTCTGGCAGTCGCCCTGCTCCGCGCAGCCGACCGCCTCGACGGCGGCAGCCACGACCTGGCCGGTGGTGTAGGCGTTGGCCTCGTCCTCGCCGGGCGGGGTGCCGTTGCGCTCGGTGTAGCTCGCGACGAACTCCTTGTTGGTGGGGATCGCCGCCTGCTCCGTGTAGCCGGTGGGCGACAGGATGCCCTCCGTCTTCGCACCGATCGCCTCGGGGAACTCGGGATTCGTCGGCGCGGTCGAGAACGCGGCCAGCTTGGGCTGGTAGTCGAGCTGCTGCAGGGCCACGATCAGGTTGACCGCGTCCTGGTACTGCGTGCCCCCGACGACCATGTCGGCGTTGGAGCTCTCGATCTTGGCCGCGATGCTGCTGAAGTCGGTGGTGTTCGGCGGATACTTCTCGTCGACGACGGTCTTGACGCCCGCGGCCTCCATCTTGTCCTTGAGGCCGTACGCGGTGCCCATCGCGAAGGGGTCGTCCATCGCCGCGTACGCCGCGGTCTTGGGCCGCTTGTCCGCAGGCAGGGCCTCGATCCACTCCGCCAGGTAGTTGTAGTGGTCGTCCGCGACGGCAGGGGCCGCGTAGAAGAGGTTGTCGAATCCCTGCTCGAACACCTCGGGCGCCGCGCCGGCGGGCTCGACGAACAGCATCCCGTACTCGTCGGCGACGCGGGCCGCGGGCACGACGAGGCGGGTGGAGAACGGACCGAACACGAGGTCGACCTCGTCCTGCGCGATCAGGGACTCGTAGTCCGCGACGACGCGGTCGGCATTCGACTGGTCGTCGAGGATCTTGAGCTCGACCTTGCGCCCGAGGAGTCCACCGGCGTCGTTGACGTCGGCGGCCCAGGCCTCGTACCCGCGCTGGACGCCCTTGCCGGGCTCGGCGAAGTCACCGGTGAGAGGGAGCGAGACGCCGATGGTGATCGGCCCGTCCTCGTCGCCGCCGGAGTCTCCATCCCCGCCGCAGGCCGTGAGCGCGAGGGTCGCGGCGCCGAGCAAGGCGCCGATTCGGATGATGCTCGTTGTCTTCGTCGACATTGACGCTCCTACGATTCGAGGTCCGCGTGTCCCGGGGGGCCGCCGTAAGCGCTTTCGTAAGCGCTTTCGTAGGATAGACATGGGTGAACGCGTGTGGCAAGAGTCACAGCACTGGTCGTTTCTGAGGGGGACATCCGGATGGCGAGAGTTCGATCCGCGCCGCGGCTCGTCGACGTGGCAGAGCGCGCGGGAGTGTCGCTCGCGACCGCCTCGCGGGCACTGGCCGGCCGCGAGGGCGTGAGTCCGGGCGTGGCCGAGCGGGTCCACCAGGTCGCCGACGCCCTCGGGTACGTCGTCAACGCTCACGCACGCTCCCTCGCGGGCGGGTCGGCGTCGGTGGTCGGGCTGATCGTGCACCAGATCGACGACCCGTACTTCTCCGAGATCGCCGCAGGCGTCATCTCGGTGGCCTACGACAAGGGCATCACGGTCCAGATCTGCCACTCCGCACGCGACCCGGAGAACGAGCTCCGCCAGATCCGCAGCCTGATCGCGAACAACGTGCGGGCCATCATCGTCGCCGGTTCCGGCTACGTCGGCGACGGACTCGAGGCCGCTGCCGAGCGCGAGCTTGCCGCCTTCCAGGCCAATGGCGGCCGTGTCGCCGTGATCGGCCGGCACGCCCTGCGCGCCGACGCCGTGCTCCCCGACAACGAGGACGCGGGGGCCGCACTCGCCGAGCACCTGGTCGGCCTGGGGCACCGCCGGATCGCGATCGCCGCCGGCACCGTGAACCTCACCACCGTGGTGGACCGCCTCGCGGGGATCGAGCGCGCCCTCGCCGAGAACGGCATCGAGCTCGATGAGCTTTCCCTGGTCGAGGCCGAGTTCACCCGTGACGGAGGCGCGTACGCCGCCGAGCAGATCGTCACGCAGCACCCTGAGACAACCGCGATCATCGCCCTCAACGACGCGATGGCCATCGGGGTCCTCGCCGTCCTGCGCACCCGCGGCGTCGCCGTACCGTCGGAGATGTCGGTGGCCGGGTTCGACGACGTCTCGGTCGCGGCCGACCTCGCCCCGAGCCTGACGACGGTACGCCTGCCGATGACCGACATGGGAGCAGCGGCGCTCGAGATGGCGCTCAAGGATCCGTCGTCACGCCCTCGACGTCGCCACACCGGCCACGAGCTGATGGTCCGGAGCTCGACCGGTCCGGCGCGGGCATGACGGGAGGGCGGCGGGTCGACCGCCGCCCTCCCGGTCAGGTCACCGCTCGACGCGACGGAACTGCTGGTTCACCTCCAGCTTCGTCAGGGAGCTGTCGAGGAACATGAGGCTGTCCATGCGGCAGTTGCACGGATTCCGCTCGGAGCCGTCCTGCGGGAAGCTGCCACCGATCTTGATGCCGCGGGGGTTGGTCGCCGACGTCGTCTCCTCCCCCGGTGCGCTGTTGCCCCAGGGATCGTCGGTCCGGGTGTAGAAGCCCGGGATCGGCCTGCCGTTCTTGTAGAGCGCCATCGTGCCGTTGGCGTAGTCGAACGTCGCGGCGAGGTGGACCCACTCACCCTGCGGGAGCAGGGTGCGCCAGTCCTCCGACGCGGCGAACGTCTGCGACGCCCCGGTGTCGACGCGGCGTCCGAGGGCGACGAGCCGGAGCTCGCCTCCGACGTCGATAAGCTCGAGGAGGGCACGGACGCCGTGGCCGTCGGAGTTCCCGGCCAGCACGCCGGCCAGCCCGACGGCGTTGTAGCGGTCGTCCGGGGCGGGGGTGTTGGTGTTGAGCGACGGGTTCTCGCCGGTCATCTTGAACCAGCCCATCACCGTGGTTCCCTTGACTCCGTTGAAGCGCGACAAGGACTCCACACCGTCGGCGTCGTCGTCGTACACGCCCGCCTTCCACGCCAGCCGACCGGTCACGGGATCGGCGTTGCGGATCTGGAGCGAGCGCCTGCTGCCCCGGAACGCGCCGTCCTTGACCCGCATGTCGGAGCCGCCGTTGATCAGGTCGATGTCCGTGCCGGACGGACCACGGTCACGCTCGACGTCTCCGCGAGGGCGCTCGAAGTCGTAGTGCGAGACCAGGTACGGCGACAAGGCCGGGTGCACGTCACGATCACGCGTGATCTTCTTGGTCCCGACGATCTTCCAGATCTTGCCGTTCGCCTTGGCGAGCAGATAGAGCTCGTCGTCGCCGTCACGACCGAGCCGCAGGTCGACACGACGGTCGCCCGCCAGCACCGGCGTCGTCACCTCGTTGCCACGCTCGTCGAACAGCGTGAGCTCGTGGATCTGGGCCGACGGCTTGCCACGCCGCATCTCGCGGTTCTCGGTGTACATCACCCGACCGTCCACGAGGTCGGCGAAGAGGTACTTGTCCCGCAGCTTGGGGACGTCCCCGCCTCGATAGACGAAGCCGCCGCTCACGGCGTGTCCGACGTCGGCACCGCACGGGAAGCCCGGCGGCGGGTTGTGGTCGTACTGAGCGACTGGGTAGGTGTAGCCGTTCTCGGCGTCGTCCTCCGGCAGCGGGTAGAGGTTGCAGCGGTCGGACTTGTCGAACAGGAACGATCCCTCGCGCTCGCTCCAGCCCGCGTTGTCACCGGCGCGGAGATCGTAGATCGCCTCGACGTCCTTCTCGCCGATGTGGCCGAGGAGCAGCCGATGCCGGCCACCGGTATCCCAGCTGAACCGGTGCGGGTCGCGGAAGCCGTACGCCCAGATCTCGCCGATCGCGCCCGGCGTCCCGACGAACGGGTTGCTGGGCGGGATGCCGTACTTCCCGTTCTCGCTGTCGGAGCCCTCGGGATCGATCCGCAGCAGCTTGCCCTGGGGTGTCGCCAGTCGCTGCGGCTCGTCGCCGTTGACGCCGACGCCTCCGTCGCCGGCCGCGACGTACAGCAAGCCGTAGTCCTCGTCACCGCGTTCGGCGGTCGGGTTGAACTCGATCTGCTGGATCCCGTGGATCCGGGTCGCGAAGCCGAGACGCAACACCTCGCGGTGCGTGCCGCTGAAGGTGCGCGCCTTGGGATCCGCGGCCGTCCACTCCGTGATGACCCCGTGGAAGGCGGTGTTGGGCTGAGGCGTCAGGTCCGGCGTCTTGGTGGTGAGCGCACCGAACGCCTCGGTGTGGACGGTGTAGAACTTCCCGTTCTTGCGGAACTCGGGGTGGTAGGTGACGAAGCCGAACCCGCTGCCCATGCCCGCACCGGAGAAGAAGTC
>NZ_JARBCJ010000110.1:0-11230 GCF_028803055.1 Mumia sp. | reverse complement strand
CGCTACGCGGTGCACGACCTCAGCGTCCCACCTCGTCGAGGAGCGCCTGGAACGCCGCGACCGAGTGACCGGCCACCAGCGCGTCCAGGTGCGGGTGGACCGCGGCGATCCCGCCCTGCACCGGCGCATAGCCGGCGCGGCCACGGTGCGGGTTGGCCCAGAGCACGCGGTGCGCGAGCCGTTGCAGGCGCGCGACCTGGTCACCGAGCAGCACCGGGTCACCCCGCTCCCACCCGTCCGACGCGATCACGACGACCGCCCCCCGCGCCATGCCTCTCTGCCCCCACCGGTCGACGAAGGCACGCAGCACCTCACCGAGCCGAGTCCCGCCCGACCAGTCCGGCACGGTCGCCCCGGCGGCGGCGAGCGCGTCCTCGGGGTCGCGCAGCCGCATCGCAGCAGTCACGCGGGTCAGCCGAGTGCCGAGCGTGAACACCTCGACCTGCCTCGGCGACGCGGCGGCCAGCCGGTGCGCCAGCCGAAGGAGGCTGTCGGCATAGGCGCTCATCGAGCCGGAGACGTCGACGAGCATCACCACGCGGCGGGGTCTGCGGCGGGGCGCGCGGAAGCGCAGCGGGCCGGGCTCTCCCGCCCTGCGGAGCTGGTCTCGCAGCGTCCGGGTCGGATCGAGGTCTCCGTGCCGGCGAGGCGTACGGCGAGGGCTGCGGCGCCTCGGCACCGTCACGTCGAGCCCCGCGAACATCCGCGCCACGACCGCGCGCTCGCCGACCGACAGCGAGGCGACATCACGGTGGCGCAGCGTCTCGGTCACGCTCGCGAGCATGGCGACCTGCTGGTCGTCGCCCGCCTCCGCCGACCCCCTCGGCGCCTCGTCGAGACCCGCCTGCACGACGACCTGCCGGTCCTGCCGGCTGCGCGTCCGCGCTCTCGGCTCCTCGGCTGAGAACCAGCTCGCGAAGACGGCGTCGTACGTCGCCAGGTCGTCTGGCTCGGCGCAGAGCGTCGCGCGGCCGGCCCAGTAGACGTCACGGCGCCGGTCGGGACCGACGAGGCTCACCGCCTCCAGGAACGTGCGGGTCCGGTCCGCGGTCACACCGGCCCCGGCCTCCCGCAGCGCCTTCGCGAAGCCGGCGAAGATCGCGACGTCGGACACGGCTCAGGCCAGCATCGACGAGAGCGCGTCGCGGACGCGGTCGATGTCCTCGCGGTACTTGCACACCGCGCCGATCGTGGCGGCTGCGGTCTCGAGGTCCAGGTCGTCGCACTCGAGCCGCACCAGGGCTGCCGTCCAGTCGAGCGTCTCGGCCACGCCCGGCGGCTTGAGCAGGTCACCTCGGGAGCGGAGGTCGGAGACCACGCCGGCGACCTGCTCGGCGAGGCGCTGGGAGACCTCGGGCATCCGGGTACGGACGATCTCGATCTCGCGGGCCAGGGCCGGGTGCTCGATCCAGTGGTAGAGGCAGCGGCGCTTGAGGGCGTCGTGGAGCTCGCGGGTCCGGTTGGACGTCAGCACGACGATCGGCGGAACGGTCGCCCGCACGGTCCCGAGCTCGGGGATCGTCACCTGGTTCGTCGACAGCACCTCGAGGAGGAACGCCTCGAACTCGTCGTCGGCACGGTCGATCTCGTCGACCAGCAGGACGGCGGGCGCCTCCCGCAGCGCCCGGAGGATCGGCCGCGCGAGGAGGAAGCGCTCGTCGAACAGTGACTGCTCGACGGACTCCGCATCGACCTGCGACCGGTCGGCCGTGGCCTCCACCGTGCGCAGGTGGAGGATCTGCCGGGGGAAGTCCCAGTCGTAGAGCGCCTGGGTGGCGTCGATCCCCTCGTAGCACTGCAGCCGGATCAGCGGGAGGCCGTACGCGCGGGCGAGCGCCTCGGCGAGCGCGGTCTTGCCCGTCCCTGGCTCGCCCTCGAGGAGGAGCGGCCGCTGCATGGCCAGGGCGAGATATGCGATGGTCGCGAGCCCTTCGTCGGCGAGGTAACCGACCTCACCGAGGTCGCGCCCGAGCTCGTCGCTGCTTCGAGGCTGCTTCACGCCATCACCCTATTCCGGTCCGGGCGTACGGGTGGGCGTGTCCTGGTCCCGCCCGGTCGCGAGATCACCGCACTCGATCAGGGTCGCGCCGTGCTCGGCCAGGTAGTGGCGGCCGCCGTCGTCGCCGGAGAGCGTCGCCGCCATCGGGCCCCAGTGGTCGCGCCCGATCAGCACGGGGTGCCCCGGTCGCCCGTCGTACGTCGCGCGGGCGAGGACGGCACCCCGGGCCTCCGCCCCGTCGACGTGGTCGAGGACGCGGCGTACGACGTCGGGGCCGACGTCGGGAAGGTCGACGAGCATCACGAGGACAGCGTCGACGGACCCGTCACCAGGTCCTTGCTCGAGCACCGCTCGGAGCGACGCCCCCATCCCCTCACGCCAGTCCGTGGCCACGAGCACCTCTGGACCGCCTCCGCGGCGACGCCCGGGCGAGATCTCGCCGGCCGTACGGAGCTCTGCCTGGACGTGCACCGCTCGGGCCCCGATGACCGCGACGAGGTCGTCGCACCCGCCGTCGGCCAGCGCGTCGAGCGTCCGACCCAACCACGTCCGCCCGTCCGCCGTGCGGACGAGCGCCTTCGGCATCCCCATCCGACGCCCCTCGCCGGCGGCGAGGACCACGCCCCGTACGTGGGCGTGCACCCTGCGCGGTCCGACCATGCCCGCGATCCTGCCATCCCGCCGCGGTCGGGGCGGGTCATGACGCACACTGAGGTCGTGACCGCTCTGGACCCCCGCGACGTCCTCGACCACCTCGACGAAGAGCAGATCGCCGCCGACCTCACGTCCCTCGTCGCACTCGCACCGCTCGACGGATCGCTCGGCGAGGTCGCCGCCAGCCACTGGTGCGCCGACCGGCTCGGTGACCTGGGCGCCGACGTCGACCACTGGGAGATCGACCTGCCGACTCTGCGCCAGGAGCCGGACTTCCCCGGCATGGAGGTCGAACGCGCCGAGGCCTGGGGCACCGTCGGGGTCGTCCCCGGCGAGGACGCCGGCGTGCCTGCGCTGGCGCTGTCGGGCCACATCGACGTCGTGCCACCCGGCGACTCAGGCCTCTGGTCGGACAACGACCCGTTCACCCTGCGTGAACAGGGAGGGCGTTGGTACGGACGGGGCGCGTGCGACATGCTCGGCGGTGTCGCCGCGATCCTGGGGGCGGTGCACGCGATCCGTGCCAGCGGGGTGAGCCTCCGCCGTCCGCTCGCGATCCACACCGTCGTCGGGGAGGAGGACGGCGGTCTCGGCGCCTACGCCACTCTCCGCCGCGGCCACACCGCCGACGCCTGCGTGATCGCCGAGCCGACCGCGGGGACGGTCGTCACCGACAACGCCGGGGCCCTGACGTTCCGGATGGTGGTCCGTGGACGCGCTGCGCACGGATCGATGCGCACGAGCGGCATCAGCGCCCTGGATGCGCTCGACACCGTCCGCGCCGTGCTGAGGACGCTGGAGGATCAGCGCAACACTGACGTCGGGGAGCGCTTCGCGCATCTGCCGGTCCCGTTCCCGATCTCGATCGGGACGGTGCAGGCCGGCGACTGGGCGAGCACGGTCCCCGATCTGTGCATCGTCGAGGGCCGCTACGGCGTACGCCCCGGCGAGTCCGTCGCCGCCGCCCAGTCCGCCCTGCGTTCCGCGGTCGCGGGAGCGTCGAACGGCGACCTCTGGCTCCGGGACAACCCGGCGACGGTGTCGTTCCCCGGCGGCACGTTCGCCCCGGGGCGGCTTCCTGATCTCCACCCGCTCCTAGAGGTCGTGCAGGACGCCGCCGAGGCTTCCGGATCGCCCCGTCCAGCGGCGGCGGGAGCCCCGTACGGGTCCGACCTGCGCCTCTACAGCGCGGCGGGGGTCCCCACGGTGCAGTACGGCCCCGGGGACATCGCCCACGCCCACTCCGTCGACGAGAGCGTCCCGGTGGACGAGGTGATGCGGTGCGCCCGCGCGTACGTGCTCATGGCGCTGCGGCTGTGCCGCTGACCGGGATCGAGGAGCGGCTGGGCGGCGAGCCCGGAGGCTCGCGGACTAGCGGCGGTCGCCCTTGCGACGCTCGAGCATCCGACGGACACGCGTCTGGTCCTGTCCGAGCACCTTGGACAGGAGCTGGACCCGGTACACGTACGCGAGCACGACGACCCCGACGATGATCAGCAGCCAAAGCATGGGGACAGCCTACGCGTCCGCACGTTAGCCTCGTGCGATGCGTCGTCTCACCTGCCTGCTCGCCGCCGTCGCGCTCGCCGCGTCCGGCACCGCCGCCGCCGCGACCACGGGTGCCCCAGCCAGGTCCACCGCCCACGACGGTCCCGCGGCCGGAGTGCGTTCCAGCGCCGACGACGCCGGCCCGCTGGCCGGTCGCACGATCGTCATCGATCCCGGGCACCAGCTCGGCAACAGCCGCTTCCCCCGCCGCATCAACCGCCCCGTCGACGCCGGCGGTCTGCGCAAGGCGTGCAACACCACGGGGACGGCCACCGCGAGCGGCTTCGCGGAGGCGACGTTCGCCTGGCGGGTGGCCAAACGGCTGCGCGCGGAGCTGCGCGCAGCCGGCGCGACGGTGGTGATGACCCGCAGCCGCAACAGCCGGAAGCTCTGGGGGCCCTGCGTCGACGTCCGGGGACGGCTCGGCAACACGGGCTTTCGCGGCCGCGAACGCGCGGCCGACCTCAAGATCAGCATCCACGGCGACGGGGCGGCGCGGTCGGGACGCGGCTTCCACGTGATCGTCACCAAGAAGCGGGGCGCGGTGGCGCGGTCGCTGCGGCTGGGGCGCATCACCCGCGCAGAGCTGCAGAGGGTGGGGTTCCGGCGCTCGACCTACACCGGGGGCGGGCGCGGGCTGGTCAAGCGGGCCGACCTCGGCACGCTCAACCTCAGCCGCATCCCGACCGCGATGGTGGAGCTCGGCAACATGCGCAACCCTCGCGACGCCCGGGCGATGCGCTCCGCGGCAGGCCAGCGCCGGTACGCCACGGCCCTTGCAGCGGCCGCCACGCGCTATCTCAGGCGGTGACCGTGGCGCACCGGATCCTCCACCTCTCCGACACCCACGTCAGCCGGACCGGCCCCGACGAGGACGGCGTCGACGCCGTCAGCGCGCTCGAGCGGATCCTCCACGACGCGCGTCACGTCCCCGACCTCGACCTCGTGCTCGTCACCGGCGACATCGCCGACGACGGGTCGTATGAGGGATGTGTCGCCGTCCGCGAGATGGTGGGCGCGTACGCCGCCGAGCGCGGCGTACCGCACGTCTACACGACGGGCAACCACGACGACCGGGCCGCGTTCACGCGGGCGCTCGGGTCCGGGCACCTCGACGCCGGCGGACGCGACGTCGGCAGGCTCGCGGGTGGGTCGGCGGGCAAGCGCGCCGCGGTCAGCGACGTCGGGGGCCTGCGGGTGATCACGCTCGACAGCCTCGTGCCGGGATCGGTGCACGGTGAGCTGGACGGCGGTCAGGTCGCGTGGCTCCGTGGCCAGCTCGCGACCCCCGCGCCGTACGGGTCTGTCGTCGCGCTCCACCATCCGCCTCTGCACGTCGACTGGGCGCCGTTCATGCGCAACGACGGTCTCCGCGACCGGAACCTGCTCGCCGACGCTGTGGCCGGGACGGACGTCCGAGCGGTCCTGTGCGGCCACTTCCACCTCCAGCTCTCCGGCACCATGAACGGCGTGCCGGTGTGGACGACCCCGGGTGTCGTCACCAGGAACGACCGCACGTGCCCACCAGACCGGATCCGCGGGGTTCTGGGCGCCGGAGCGACGGTTGTCGACCTCGGAGGGCCGTTCTCCCCGGTGTTCCTCACGCTGCACGCACGCGACCCGCGCGCGGGTGAGCAGGTCTACCTCGTCGACGCGGTCTCGTGGGACGACGTCGACGAGGACTGATCCATCGTGCCCGCGACAGCGTGCGCCTCGGCGTCGCCTTCGCGGCGCAGGCCGTGCACCACACCGTCGCGATCCTCTGCCGAGCGGTTCTGGCTGAGCTTGGCCTTGCCCTCGACCGAGGTCACGGCCACCTCGACGCCGACGATGCCGCGCAGCTGGCCGTCCACGAACGGCGCGGGCGCATCGGTCACCGCCCAGGGATCGGGCCGCGACCGCTCGTGGAGGTCGGTGAGACGGGTGACGGCGTCGCGGATCCACTCGGTCTCACGACGGACGCGCACCGTGCCGCGCAGCTCGACGCGGCTGTAGTTCCACGTCGGGACGACCCTGCCGTGCTGGGCCTTCGTCGCGTACCACGACGGCGAGACGTACGCCTGCGGTCCGCTCACCACGACCAGGGCCGGCGATCCGTCGCCGATCGTGCGCCAGTGCGGGTTGGCGAGCGCCACGTGCGCGATCACGCGACCCTCCTCGCGCAGCCACACCAGCGGCAGCCGGGTCGCGTACGGCATGCCGTCCGCGCCCACCGTGACGAGGTCGCCGGCACCGACGGCGGCGATGAGGCCGTCGATCGCCGCTGCGTCGTCGAGGGAGTTGAAGCGCGGCACGTACACCGGCCCACCGTACGACGACGCCCCGCCGGTCCGGAGACCGACGGGGCGCCGCGTGGTGCGTCGAGCGTGAGCTCAGGCGGGGTGGCTCAGAAGCCCATGCCGCCCATGTCGCCCATGTCGCCACCCGGCATGGCCGGGGGGTTCTTCTCGGGCTTGTCGGCGACGACGGCCTCGGTGGTGAGGAAGAGCGCCGCGATCGAGGCTGCGTTCTGCAGCGCCGAGCGGGTCACCTTGGCCGGGTCGAGGATGCCCTCGGCGATGAGGTCGACGTACTCGCCGGTCGCCGCGTTGAGGCCGTGACCCGCGGGAAGGCCCTGGACCTTCTCCGCCACGACGCCGCCCTCGAGGCCGGCGTTGATCGCGATCTGCTTCAGCGGGGCGGTCGAGGCGGAGCGCACGATCTGCGCACCGGTCGCCTCGTCACCGACGAGATCGAGCTTCTCGAACGCCGCGGCGGTCGCCTGGACGAGCGCGACGCCGCCACCGGCGACGATGCCCTCCTCGACGGCAGCCTTCGCGTTGCGAACGGCGTCCTCGATGCGGTGCTTGCGCTCCTTGAGCTCGACCTCCGTGGCCGCGCCGACCTTGATGACCGCAACGCCTCCGGCGAGCTTCGCCAGCCGCTCCTGCAGCTTCTCGCGGTCGTAGTCGGAGTCGGAGTTCTCGATCTCGGCGCGGATCTGGTTGACCCGGCCGGTGATCTGGTCCTCCGAGCCACCGCCGTCGACGATGGTCGTCTCGTCCTTGGTCACGACGACCTTGCGGGCCGTACCGAGCAGCGAGATGTCGGCGTTCTCGAGCTTGAGACCGAGCTCCTCGCTGATGACCTCGCCACCGGTGAGGATGGCGATGTCGGTCAGCATGGCCTTGCGGCGGTCGCCGAAGCCCGGAGCCTTGACGGCGACGGACTTGAACGTGCCCTTGACCTTGTTGACGATCAGGGTGGCCAGCGCCTCGCCCTCGATGTCCTCGGCGATGATCAGCAGCGGCTTGCCCGACTGGATGACCTTCTCGAGGACCGGCACGAGGTCCTTGACGGCGCTGATCTTGGAGTTGGCGATCAGGATGTAGGGATCCTCGAGCACCGCCTCCATGCGCTCGGGATCGGTGTAGAAGTACTGCGAGATGTAGCCCTTGTCGAAGCGCATGCCCTCGGTGAGCTCGAGCTCGAGCCCGAAGGTGTTGCTCTCCTCGACGGTGATGACGCCTTCCTTGCCGACCTTGTCCATCGCCTCGGCGATGATCTCGCCGACCGACGGATCAGCAGCGGAGATCGCGGCCGTGGACGCGATCTGCTCCTTGGTCTCGACGTCCTTGGCCATCCCGAGCAGCTGGGCGCTGACGGCCTCGACGGCCTTCTCGATGCCACGCTTGAGCGCGATCGGGTTGGCGCCGGCCGCGACGTTGCGCAGGCCCTCGCGCACGAGCGCCTGGGCGAGCACGGTGGCGGTGGTGGTGCCGTCGCCGGCGACGTCGTCGGTCTTCTTGGCGACCTCCTTGACGAGCTCGGCGCCGATCTTCTCGTAGGGATCCTCGAGCTCGATCTCCTTGGCGATGCTGACACCATCGTTGGTGATGGTGGGAGCGCCCCACTTCTTCTCGAGGACGACGTTGCGGCCCTTGGGACCGAGGGTCACCTTCACGGCGTCGGCGAGGATGTTCATCCCGCGCTCGAGGCCGCGACGGGCTTCCTCGTTGAATGCAATGGTCTTCGGCATATCTCCCGCGATTCCTCCGCGTAGAGGTGGATGGCCCAGGGGATGCCCGCGACGGACGACCCGCGTCCACGGCAAACCCTTCTCGCCGCGACCTTCGGACCTCATCGTCCTGGCCCGTTTGGAACGTTGGCACTCAGATGATCCGAGTGCTAACGCTCTCCTTTCTAGCACTCGGGCCTGGAGAGTGCAAAGAGTGGGCCGGTGCAGCGAGCGAGGGCGACACCCTCATCTCGCCTCGTCGGCGATCTCCAGGAGGGCGTCGAGGACGCATCGGACAGCCGCGCGTTCGGCACGGTCGGGCCTTGCGAGCGCGAACACGTGGCGCCCCGCCCGCACGCCGTCGAGCGGGAGCAGCGTGACGCCGCGTGCCTCCGCTGCTCTTCGCCACAGCCGCGGCAACAGCGCCACACCCTGCCCGGCCGCGACGAACGCGGCCGTGACGTGGTTGTCGAGGAACCGTTGCTCGACACGAGGGGACTGTCCGTCGACGGCGAGCATGGGGAGCAGCAGGTCGAAGGGATGGCCGACAGGGACGCCGATCCAGCGCTCTCCGACGAGGTCCTCGGGTCGCACCCGGTCGCGGCCGGCGAGGCGGTGATCCTGGGGCACGGCCACGTCCAGCGGCTCACGGAGGAGCGGCGTGACGGGCAGCCCCGTCGCCGCAGGGTCCGGCACCGCCACGACCGAGTGCCCGACGACCACGTCGTGGTCGGCGGTGGCCGCTCGGAGCTCGTACTCCGCGAGGTCGAGGTCGCTCAGCCGTACGGTCACGCCGGGCGCACGCGTCGCGAGCCGCGGCGCGAGCGGAGCCAGCAGCATCTCGGCGCCGCTCGGGAAGGCTGTCACGGCGACCTCGCCCGCCACCTCGCCGCGGAACTCCTCGAGGCGGGCCCGGGTGCGCGCGACGACCTGGGCGATCTCGACGGCGCCCTCGGCGAGCAGCCGGCCGGCCTCGGTGAGCCTGACCCCACGGCCCTCACGCTCGACGAGGACGGTCCCGAGGTCACGCTCGAGGGCCTTGATCGTCTGCGAGACCGCCGACGGCGTCCGGTACGTCGCCGCAGCGACCGCCGTGATGCTCCCCCGCTCGGCGAGCTCCCGCACGATCGCGAGCTTGTCGACGTCGATGCCAGCATCCTTCATTGAAGCAACGCTACATCGTAGTCGTAGGAGTATTCGATTGTGCTTCACCCAGGCGCAAGCGCACGCTGGCTCTCGTGACCACCCGCGACCGTCTCCTCGCCGTACTGGTGGCGATCACCTGGGGACTGAACTTCATCGCCATCCACGCCTCGCTCGAGCACTTCCCGCCGATGTTCTGCGTCGCGCTGCGCTTCGGGCTGCTCGCCGTCCCGACCGTGCTTCTCGTCCCGCGCCCGGACGTCAGGCTGCGCTGGTTGATCGGGTACGGCGCAGGCTTCGGGATCGCACAGTTCTTCTTCCTGTACGTAGGCATGCGTGCGGGCATGCCCGCAGGACTCGCCTCGTTGGTGCTCCAGGCCTCCGCGCCCTTCACGGTGGTGCTCGCCGGCGTCCTGCTGCGCGAACGGCTCAGCGGCCGGCAGATTCTCGGCATCGTGATCGCGATCGCCGGGCTCGCCGGCGTGGCGTGGCACCGGTCGCAGACGGCAGCCCTGCTCCCCGTGGTGCTCACGCTGCTGGCCGCGCTCGGCTGGGCGTTCGGCAACCTCGCGAACCGCCAGGCGCACCCCTCCAACCCGCTCCACCTCACGCTGTGGATGTCGGTGGTCCCCCCGATCCCGATGCTGGTGGTCTCGCTGCTCTTCGAGGGGCCGGGCGCCGTCGGAGAGTCGCTCGTGACCGCCTTCACCCCCGAGGCGGTGCCCGCCGTGCTGGGTCTCCTCTACACGGTCGTCATCGGGACCGTCGTGGGCTCGGGACTGTGGACGCTGCTGATGACGCGCTATCCGTCGAGCACCGTCGCGCCGTTCTCACTGCTCGTCCCGGTGGTGGGGATGAGCGCGAGCGCTCTTCTCCTGAGCGAACGCCTCGACCCGTTCGAGCTCGCATCCGGCGCGGTGGTCATCGCCGGCGTCCTTCTCGGCTCGACCCGCGGGCGCCGGGCCCGCTTGACGACGTCGTCGTAGCCCGCCTACGGTGCGGAGGTCCCCACGGGAGCCCGGGCACGGGCTGAGAGGGAGCCGATGCCGCTCCGACCGTCGAACCTGATCCGGGTCATGCCGGCGAAGGGAGGCAGGAGCAGTGTCGCGCTCTCACCGGCCAGCCGGCCGCGACGTCGCCGTCGTCGGTGGTGGAGTCGTCGGGCTCACCGTCGCGTGGTCGCTCGCACGTCGTGGTCACCGTGTCACGACGTACGACCCCGCGCCCGCCCGTGGGGCCTCGTGGGCGGCCGCGGGGATGCTCTCCCCTGCAGGTGAGGCGTGGTACGGCGAGGAGGCGCTGCTGCGGGTCGGCGTCGCGTCGCTCGCACGGTGGCCGGACATGGCGGCCGCCCTCGAACGCGATGCCGGGCGAGCGTTGGAGGTCCGTGGGGAGGGCACGCTGCTCGCCGCCGCCACCGAGGACGATGCCCGCGAGCAGGAGCGGGTCACCGCGCTGCTCGACACCCACACGATCCCGTACCACCCGCTCACCCGGCGGGAGGTGCGCGCCCGGGAGCCGGCGCTGCACCCAGCGCTGCGCGCCGTCGTCGAGATCCCCGGTGACCGCAGCGTCCACAACCGCACTCTGCTCGCTGCTCTGCTGGCGGCATGCGCGCGTCGGCACGTGACCGCCGTCGATGACGCGGTCGACCTGGCGCGAGACGGCGACACGCTGCACGTCCGCACCAGGCAGGACGGGCGCGCGCGCGGCCACGACGTGGTGGTCCTCGCCAACGGCGTCGGGCTACGCACCACCGAGGGCGCACCCGAGTGGCTGCGCGATGCCGTGCGCCCGGTCAAGGGCGAGATCCTGCGGCTGCATGCCTCCCGGCCCATGCTGGCACGGACGGTGCGCGCCGCGGTGCGCGGCCGACCCGTCTATCTGGT